>JAUICE010000022.1 GCA_030428185.1 Gammaproteobacteria bacterium | reverse complement strand
AAAGAATGGGATGGCAGCAATAGTGAGGGGCACAATCGCGGCTGAGGCACCAATGGATGTACCAACAATAAATCTTGTGATGGGGATGAGTAATGCTAGTAAAATCACAAACGGAATAGAGCGCAATATATTGACTAAATAACCAAACATCTGGTTACCAAATTTATGATGGTATAAGCCATAAGGTCTGGTGACATATAATAATACTCCCAATGGTCCTCCCGCTAGAGTTGTCAATATTATTGAGACACCAACCATATACAGCGTCTCACCTAAAGAGATCATGAGCTCATGGAGCATATCCGACCACCTCAATGGTTAGTTGATGTTGTTTAAACTGATCAAGTGCTTGCGAAATCCCGAGCTTATCACCAATCATTTGAAAGGTTAAAACGCCATAGGGAATACCTTGAAGTTCTGAAATTTGACCTTGAAGAATATTGATTTTAATGTTTGTGCTTTGTGAAATTTCACTAATGACGGCTTTTGTTGTGACTTCACCTAAAAATAGAGTACGACAAATAGGGTAGGTTCCAGGTAGTGATTGACTAGTCATTTTTGTTTTTAAAGTTTCAGGTAAGGATGGAGTTAGCTCCTTAAATAGCCAGCTATCAGTAGAAGAAGATAATAACGTTTCTTTAATGCTACTTATTTCTGTAATTTGACCGTGCTCCATTCTAGCAAAACGAGACGATAGTGCTTTAACAACGTCCATCTCATGGGTGATAGCAACAATAGTCACGCCAAGTTTTTTGTTGATGTCTTGAAGTAACGATAATATTTTTGCAGTGGTTTCAGGATCTAGTGCTGATGTTGCCTCATCGCATAATAATACATCCGGCTCAGTGATTAGGGCTCTTGCAATCGCAACCCGCTGTTTTTGTCCACCACTTAAATGACTTGGAAAAGCGTTAAGCTTATCGTTAAGCCCAACAAGTCGAATTAACTCGTTAAATTTATGAGTATCAATTGGAAGCTTTTGTAAGACTAAGGGCAGTAAGATGTTGTCTTTAACATTTTTATTGGTAATTAGGTTAAAGGATTGAAATATCATCCCCATTTTTTGTCGGACTTGTTTTAGTTCATGCGCGGATAAATGATTTAAGCATGTGTCTTTAAAATACACTTCGCCAGATGTAGGTTTCTCGAGAAAGTTAATCATCCTCAGTAATGTTGATTTCCCTGCGCCACTGTGTCCAATTAATGTAAAAATTTCACCATGATTAATGGATAAATTTACATCCGATAGAGCGATATGTTTCGCTCCGTTTTTTGAGTAGGTTTTGCTTAACTTTTTGATTTTAATCATTTAATCATTCTAACTTGATGTGACAGAGTATGAAGTTATACCTGATGCTTTAAAGACGTAACCTTGCGATTATACACACCATTAGCCTTGAGTGAAAAGAAAGCTTGATTTTTTGACAATTTCGACTACAGTATCGAGTTTTTTCTATACAATTTGTGAGGTCAATAAGACGCCGATGGAGCTAGTGAGTGCATGCATTAACAATATTCAGGACTTAACACGTGGTGGGTTATTAAAGCCAATTTATGTCTTTAGACCTAAGACATTAAGTAGTGCTCTTGCCACCTTTCAGCAAAGCTTTAGTGCGCGCTTGTTATTTGCAGTTAAAACAAATCCATCTCTTTTTGTATTGAAGCAGCTAGTTTCTCAAGGAGTGAACGATTTTGATGTTGCCTCAATTAATGAAATCCATCTAATTGCTAGCCACTTTCCTAAAGCCAATTTGTTTTATATGCATCCTGTGAAGTCAAGGCAAGCTATTCGAGAGGCCTACTTTGATTACGGTGTTCGCCACTTTTCCTTAGATAGTTTGGAAGAGTTGCATAAAATACGACAAGAAACAGGTATGGCAAAAGATCTTCATCTTCATATGCGGTTAGCAATACCCAATGCCTATGCAGAGATGAACTTATCTGAAAAGTTTGGTGCGCGTTTAAATGATGCTCACTTGCTATTAAGAGAAGCAAGACAAGCCTCTTTTGCTTTAGGTGTGAGCTTTCATGTCGGTTCCCAGTGTATGCATCCAGATGCTTATCGTGTAGCTATTCATATGGCGCATCAAGTTATTGATAAGTCAGAAGTCAAAGTCGATTACTTTAATGTCGGCGGAGGATTCCCCTCGTTGTATCCTGGATTAACTCCCCCGCCTATCAATGATTATTTTAAGATAATTGAAGAAGAGTTTTCATCAATTGATAGAGGATATGAGTTACTAGCAGAACCTGGGCGAGCAATTGTTGCAGAGAGTATGTCTTTAGTTGTACGTGTAGACTTAAGACGAGAAAATGTTCTGTTTATTAATGATGGTACATATGGCGTATTATTTGACGCTGGGACGCCAAACTTTATATTCCCTACACGCATGATAGGTGCAAGTGAAGAAGAAAATTTATCGCTTAGTCCTTTTAGTTTTTATGGACCAACTTGTGACTCATTAGATTTTATGAAGGGCCCTTTTTATCTACCTTCAACAATAGGTGAAGGAGACTATATTGAAATTGGACAGCTTGGTGCGTATAGCCATAGCTTGGCCACAAGCTTTAATGGCTTTAGTCATGATACTCGGTGTTTTGAGCTTAATGAGCCTCCATTAATGTCGATGTATGAAAAGGCCGTTGTTGATGAAGCCGCACTAGAAGTCATTGCAGCATAATTTGAACTATTTTTATTAAGGCTTATTTGAATGAACAAAGATGAATTACTAAATACCCCCGTACGACACATCGATTTTACCAGTTTTGATGCGAGACATTTGATTGATAGCATGAGTGGCATGTCTTTCTCTTCAAGAGATTTGGCACGTGCGTCTGATATTTATAACAAAATGCTAAAAGATGACTGTGCAGTTATATTGACACTTGCTGGCTCAACTAGTGCCGGAGGCTGTATGCAAGTGTATGCAGATTTAATTAAAAACAATATGGTTGACGCAGTTGTTGCAACGGGTGCATCTATCGTAGATATGGATTTTTTTGAAGCTTTAGGCTTTAAGCATTATCAAGGTAGCCCAGATGTGGATGATAAAAAGCTTCGTGATCTGTATATTGACAGGATTTATGACACCTATATTGATGAAGAAGATTTGCAACACTGTGATAAAACGATTTGTGAGATTGCAGATAGTTTGCCTGCAAAGTCTTATAGTTCTAGAGAGTTTATTTGGCATATGGGTGCTTATCTCGCATCAGGTAAAGCCAAAAAGAAAGATTCTTTAGTTGAACTTTGTTATCAGCATGATGTTCCCATTTTTTGTCCAGCGTTTACTGATTCATCAGCAGGGTTTGGGTTGGTATTACATCAAGCAAATAATCCAGAGTCTCATATCACTATTGATTCAATCAGAGACTTTAAGGAGCTTACAGAGATAAAAATTGAAGCGGGTACCACAGGGCTACTGATGGTTGGTGGCGGAGTACCAAAGAATTTTGTTCAAGATACGGTGGTTTGTGCTGAAATTCTTGGTCGTGATGTTGAAATGCATAAGTATGCAGTGCAAATAACTGTGGCGGATTCGCGTGATGGCGCTTGCTCTAGCTCAACACTTAAGGAAGCCTGTTCTTGGGGTAAGGTTGATACGGTTTATGAGCAAATGGTTTTTGCTGAAGCTTCAATGGTCATGCCGCTAATCGCAAGTGATGCTTATCATCGAGGACACTGGAAGAGCCGAACTAAACGATCTTTTTCTAAGTTGTTTTTAGAGGATTAGAGCATGGAATGTATCACTCCTAATTTTCTCGGACTTGATGGTCAGCACTCAGATTATCAAGAAGCTCAAGTGGTTGTTATACCTTTTGGATTAGAGGCATCGGTGAGCTACGGTGGTGGTACATCGCTAGGTCCCCAAGCAATGATTGATGCTTCTCAAGAGGTTGAGCTTTTTGATGAAGCATTTTGGTGTGAACCTTATGAGCAGTTTGGAGTGGCGACACTTAAACCTGTGTTGATAGAAAAAAATGTTGAAAAAGCACTGATGCAACTAGAGAGTTTAGTCACACAGGTTTTAGCGGATGGCAAATTTCCATTTGTATTTGGTGGTGAGCATAGTATTACGGCCGGTAGTATTCGCCCTTTTGCAAAAAAGTATGATGAAGTAGTACTGCTTCACTTTGATGCTCATGCTGACTTACGCGATGGGTATATGGGTGAGCATTATTCGCATGCCTCAGCGATCAGACGGTGTCTTGATCATAAAAATGTTTCAACAGTGTCATTAGGTATTCGTAATATTTCAAAAAGTGAGATTCCTTTTTATGAGGCCAATAAAGAAAGGGTCCATATTTTTTGGGCAAAAGATCATGCCACATTTAATGCTAATGATTTAGTTCCATTATTGTCTGGAAAAAAAGTTTATTTGACCTTTGATGTTGATGGTTTAGACGCATCTTTGATGCCAGCTACTGGCACACCAGAGCCGGGTGGTTTATTTTGGAAAGACGTTATGGATATCCTCGATACTGTTGCTCCAATTTGTGAGATTATTGGTGCTGATGTGAATGAGCTGGCGCCAATTGCCAATATGCATGGGCCAAACTTTATTGCTGCAAAGCTTGCCTATAAGATTATGAGTTATGCGCTGTTGCTGTAATCATTAACTCTATATCCTCTTACTAATGCATGTTTTTGAGCTTTGCCAAACCATCAATCTTTGATTCAAGTATTCCTTCATGTTGTACGGCTTGATAGCAAAAAGAATTAGTTGTTTAACTTTATCTCTTCGTGTTAACTTATTTAGACTCTTTTGCTGAATAGAAGTCATAGTGTTAGTTTTGCTTTCTATTGTGCATGCATTTGAATGAGTTAAATGTTACTGACAGTTTATGATTAAAAGGAATTTTTATGCCAATAGCTGTACCAGAAGATTTCCTAACCTTTGATCCCAATGAATGGCATGTGTTAGGTGAGGGTACATATCATAATGTGTATAAATCAAATAAGCCGATGCAGCTTGATCCCGATAGTACGTATAATGGCTACTGGGTTTTAAAATTTCCAAAGTATGGCAGTATCCTTCTAGATAATTTCTCTGATTATGATCTTGAGGAGCTTGTTAATCTTCTTAAAAAAGTAGGGCGTGATGGTTATGCTAGTGACGAAGAGAAGGAGTTATGTAAGGATATTTTAGGTTTAAACTCTGAGACGCTTTCATCAAAGTTATTCTTCTATGATGAATGTAAAATCCTTAAGAAATTGTTACAACGTTATCAAAAACAGTCTTTAGTGAATTTACTATCAGAAAGCCCAGTGTTTGATGAATTCAACGGACCTTTCAGAGCACAGCGCATCACTGAAGAGCTCTATCAACACCATGACAGGATGCCAAATCATTTTGTGTTAAAAGCGCCGAGCGCTAATAGATATATGAAATCATCGTACGCATGGGTAATGCCTTATCTTGATGGTCGTCAGGCAAGCGATGATGAAATGTGTGAAGCATTAATTGATATATATAAGCGTACCCGGCGTATAGTCGTCGATGCTCCAGCGAAAAAAAATTTTTTAACTGTAAAAGATAGTAGGGGAAAAGAAAAAACGATTTGTATTGATGTTGATTGGGCACTTAGACGAACAAATTCGAAAGAAAGTCTAAATGCAACAGACGATATATATAAAACATATGATGCTTTTTTTAAAGCTTATATTTCCAAGTATCCGAAGACCATTTCTTTAATAAAAAATTTACTATATTTAGAAGAGCGATTAGATCCGCCACACACTCTCGACATTTATATTACTCCAAAAGTCATTGAGAGTTTAACTTTGTTTCGTAATCAAAAATATCCACTTTCATGTTCTCTATTGAAGAATCTAAATCTTCTATGTCAAAAATCACAAGCTCTAGATGATTTTTGGTTGTCTGTTCTTGGTATGTATACCAACAGTAATCTCGCCTTCGATGATGAGTTTTATGGATATATTGACCGAGTTAATGTTGCGTTAGCACAAGGTTCACAAGAGAGGGGTTTACTTGATACTTGTATCAAAGCATTTTGGACTACAGGTAACACACTCTCTAGGCGCGATTGGCGAGCGATGGTACGAGCAGTTAATAATCAGTTACCTTCATTTGCTTATGAGTTATATGGATTATGTGAAGCATATGATGTGGATAAACCGAAGTGTCTTGATATTGCGCTAGATAAAGAGGTATCAACTCATACAGTTAAAGGATGCACTGAAAATCTAAGTGAGGCTAAGTTACCTAAGACTGAGACCAATATTGATGGAATGGCTTACGGGCCATTAGCTGCAGTGATGGGATTTTTCTCTGGATGGTTTGCAGGTGATGATACTAAGAGCAGTGAACAAGCGGTTCATTCCAGCACATTATCATCATAAGTATAAAAGGGGTATACCCATTGGATATATTATCCTATTTGCTTAATAAAACACTCTCTTCTGTCTTTCTCTAGAGCAAGCTGTGTTTTTTTTGCTTGATTTAATGATTGATATGGGCCTACTTGTACACGGTACCAAGTGATATTTTCCTTGCGAAAACGCTCAATATAACAATTAAATCCATCTAATAATAACTCCGCTTTTAGCTTATCAGCATCATGATAGTTCTGGAATGAACCAACTTGTAGCTGAAAACGTTTTGTATTAGTACTTGTGTTTTCTATTGTTTTATTATAGTTAGGAGTTTTAAGGACAAGTTTTTGTGGCTTAGTAAAAGGTGTTTTATCGTGGTGTCTTTTATTATTAATGGTGGTGGTCACCGTATCTGTTGTTGCTTTGGAAACGGTGTTTAGTGGTTTTATATTTGGCTTGCTAGGTTTAGTCACTGATATTTTAGTTGGTGTGCTATCTTCGGTGGGTAGTCGCTGGTAGAACTCAAACGTTGCTTTAGGCTTGAATGGTTTCGGTTTAAGAGTCAGCGTTTTTATTGCTTTTTTCTCTATCGCATTGAAATCGACAAATAAATAAAGACAAGCTGCAGCAGTAACCACCATAAGGGTTACCCCCAAGATTAAAACAAACTTGCGGCTTTTATTAGGTGTAGTATGTAAGTCTTCAAATTCCATATTTGTTTGCTTCGCGTAATCTTTATGCATTACATAGTCTCAGGAGTACTCACTCCTATTAACTGTAGACTATTTTTTAATACTTGTTTTACAGATTGAATTAAACTCAACCTCGCCTGTCTAATATTTTCATCATCAACGATAAATTGAATAGCATTATAATATGTGTGGAGCTTATGTGCGAGCTCGCGACAATAATAGGCAATTTGATGAGGCTCATGATGTATGGCTGCTGTTTGAAGAAGGTTTGGATACTTGGCTAAAATGTCTAGTAAACCTTGCTCTTTTTCATCAGTGAGAAGGTGTGTGTGTTTTAGGCCTGTATCTTGATTGTAGGTAAGTCCTTTATCTTTCAGGGCTCTAAAGACACTGGAAATTCGTGCGTGAGCATATTGCACGTAATAGACAGGATTATCAGAAGAGTTAGATTTTGCTAACTCTAAATCAAAGTCCATATGTTGATTGGATTTACGCATGCAGTAAAAGAATCTTGCTGCATCAATACCTACTTCATCATAAAGCTCTTTTAAGGTAACAAACTCACCACTACGAGTAGACATTTGAACACGCTCTTTGCCTCGGTAGAGAATGGCAAACTGTACTAGTAGCACTTCTATCTTTGATTCATCAAAGCCCAGCGCATTCGCTGCTGCTTTAACTCTTGCAACATAGCCATGATGATCGGCGCCAAAGATATTAATGGCTTTATCAAAGCCGCGCTCTAGTTTATTCCAGTGATAGGCAACATCGGATGCAAAATATGTTGTCTGTCCGTTTGCGCGCTTTAATACTCTATCTTTTTCATCAGAAAACTCACTAGACTTAAACCAGACGGCGCCTTCTTGCTCATAAAGATAGTTTTTATCAGCAAGCGCTTTCAAACCTTTATCTATCGCTCCTGAGTTCATTAGTGACTGTTCACTAAACCAGGCATCAAATGTTACACCAAAATCTTCTAAATCTTGACGAATTCCATCAAGAACCGAGTTTAATCCTGCATCAAAAACGGTTTGATAGCGCTCAGCTCCAAGTAGCTCTTTTGCTTTTGAAACAAGGGCATCAATGTATATTTCTTTGTCGCCCTCGGGTGCATCTAAAGGAAGATCGGCAAAAACACTCTTTACTTTGATGTGAAAAGCATCATCATGATCGTTTTTTAATTTCTTCGCGATATCTTTTACATAAGCACCCTTGTATCCATTGCTAGGGAATTTTGGTAGAGGCTCAAATAATTCAAGATAGCGTAGCCAGACACTCGTAGCTAAAATGGCCATCTGACGTCCAGCATCGTTAACATAGTATTCACTATGGACGTTATATCCTTGGCTACGCAAAAGATTCACCAAAGAACTGCCAAAAGCAGCCCCTCTACCGTGTCCTACGTGTAAAGGCCCGGTTGGATTAGCAGAAACAAATTCGACTATGACCTTCTTATTTTCCCCCATCTCGGAGTGTCCAAATTGAGCGCCTTGCTCGAGAATAGTTTTCAAAATAGACGCTTTTTCCTCTTTATTGATAAAGAAATTAATAAAGCCTGGACCGGCGATATGGACTGAATCAATATAGGGCGCGTCTAAATAAGAAACTAACTGTTCAGCCAAAGCTTTTGGAGGCATTTTAGCGAATTTAGCTAAGACTAAAGCAATATTTGTTGCATAATCACCATGAGCTTTATTTTTTGTGTGCTCTACAACAATATTATCAACCGAAAGTGTACGTTGTTGTGCTTTATTCAACGCCATTACAGCGTCTTTTAATAGTGTTGCAAGCTGGTCTTTCATGGTATCAAGAAAAAATTAAAAGACGGTCATTATGCTTAACTTGTCAGCAGATTTAAAGGTTTTTTACACATTTTATCTGTTCTTTCTGTAGCTTGTCTTTGGCGATAGCCTCACATTTGGCAGAGACGAAGCTTACGGCAACGCCGTCTAAGTCGATACGTCTTTTTCCAACGGTAAGTCCAGTTAAGTACGAGCCCCAGTGAGTATAATAGTTAAGTGCTGCTGCTAACGCCTCCTTGCTAGGCGTATTTTCTATTGATTTATCAATGATATCCTGCATTATTTCCTCTTTAAGAGGGCGTCGATTACGTAGATCAAAAGCTTTAGGGAAGTGATCGATTAACCAGTTCATCGCTAAATTTCGCTCTAAGATCTCAGCGCTTAGCGATAAGGATGTGGGTAGCTTTGCTGTGTTCATGAAATACTCGTAACCAGTCAAAAAGTGCTATTTTGAGAGATATCGCGCTGATATTCAACTGCGACATTTTGTGCATTTTCTAGTGCATTTGGTTTTGACAGCTTGAGATGGGTAAGCGCGTTTGGATAGAGCTCATCAATCGTTTTTTTAAGCGTTGCCGCCAGTGTTTCAACGAGATCGTAATGTTTTGCGGTGGCTACTTCGATGAGGATATTATTCAGTTTGGCGTAATCAATGGTTTCATCAAGGTTATCATTTTTGGCAATTTGTTGGGCGTTAATTTGTAGATGAACATCTAAAAAAAGCATTTGGGTGATGTGCTTTTCATATTGGTAGCAGCCAATGGAGGCTTTTAGGCGTATTTTTTCGATTTTTATTTGGTACATATACCCCTCTTTTAAGGTTCATCACTCATAGATGAGCAAAGCTTTCAGTCTAGCAAAGCGCTATTTTAGTGAACTTATCGTGTTTAGTCATGTAAATGTTCTATCCTTATTGAGAAGTGCTTGCTAAACTTCCAAAAATTATTTTATCGACACTGAATTTTTCATGAAAAATGATGTATTTCTTAAAGCCTTAAGACGAGAACCTGTACCCTATACGCCAATTTGGGTGATGCGCCAAGCAGGTCGCTATCTGCCTGAATATCTAAAAGTAAGAGAAAAAGCTGGAAGTTTCATGAACTTGTGCCAAAATCCTGAGCTTGCTTGTGAGGTAACTTTACAGCCGCTTAGACGTTTTGATTTAGATGCGGCAATATTATTTTCTGATATTTTAACCATTCCGGATGCCTTGGGGCTTGGTTTAGATTTTGTAAAAGGTGAAGGACCCAAGTTTGCTCATCCCATTCGATGTCACCAAGATATTACTAAATTAGCAGTACAGTTTCCTGACGATAAGCTGTCTTATGTGTCTGATGCCATAAAGTTAATTAAACATGAATTAAAAGATGATAGGCCGCTGATAGGATTTTCCGGAAGTCCATGGACACTTGCCTGTTATATGATTCAAGGTCAGGGCGCTAGAGATTTTCCACTCACTAAAAAGATGCTCTATGGTGATAGAAGTGCGTTTATCCAATTGATTGACAAGATAACACATCATGTAACGGCTTATATTGCCATGCAAATTGCAGCAGGAGTAGATGTCGTCATGATTTTTGATACTTGGGGTGGTCTTTTGATGCCCGAGGATTATCGGTCCATCTCTTTAAACGCTATGAGGCGTATTATTGATACGATTCCTAGTCACATTCCTAGTATTTTATTCACAAAAGGCGGTGGTCAATGGTTAGAGCAAATGGTTGCCGATACTAACGTGTCTGCACTTGGATTAGATTGGCGAACTGATATAGGCGATGCTTTTGATAGAGTCGGAGAAAAAGTAGCCCTACAAGGCAATTTAGATCCTCAAGTCTTATTAGCATCCCCTGATGTCATTAGAGCACATGTCATACGGATAAAAGAAAAGGTAGCTGGTCGCGCTGGACATGTTTTTAATCTAGGTCATGGGATAACACCCGAAGTGCCAATAGAAAGTATGAGCACATTGGTGCAAGCCGTTAAGCAAGCCCCAAGCTTTTAGCGCACTTAACAACAGATTCAACGGTTTCTTCAGCACTAGAGCGAAGCCGCTTGATGCCTAGAGCAATTGCGCCAAAAATAGCAGCCACGACAGCAACGACTAGAATGGTCGATAGGGCTGCAGCAGCTACAGGTATTGTTAGTGCAGCACCGAGAGCAAAGGTTGCAAGTGAGCTTACAGCACTTGCTGTAACACCCGCAGTAGATGCGACCAGCCCATAAGTGACTTTACCAAAAAAGCTACAATCGCAGATTTTTTTAGCGCCAAACTCCATATCAGCATCGCTAACTAGATAAGGGATGTTGTATGCGTATAGAGCGAGTTGCTTTTTTGTTTTGTATTTATCGAGTTCCAGATCATCAGGTGATGCTTCAGCGTCTATATCAGGGATAATTTCTGAGTCAGTTGTGGCTAAGCAGCATTGCTCAAGTAGTTTTCTTACTAACCAATCAATTAAAATAAATGGCGCAGCACTAACTCCTGTAACGATATATCCAACCGTGAGACTAACGACCTGGCTTGCTTGATAAGCCAAATAAAATAAATCACCTTTTTTAGGCACAGTGCGCTCATAATTGTTATTTTGTATGAATATAACAAGACAAAGGAAAAATAAAAAGTCCTTATCTTTAATTTCAAGAATTAAGCCATCTTAAGCGTTTTTCTCTTTTCTTTTTAAAACAAGGGGGGGGAGGCTCATTAACACTAAGCCAATGATGAGAGAAGACTCATAACGAAGGTGTGCGTTTTTTGTAATGATATCTGGTGGAATAAAGCTTACAGCAAGAGTAGTTCCAGCTCCGATTAACCCTAATATAGAAATAATATAAACACCGACTAAACCACCAGGGATTTTAAACTTCGCTGTTGTTTTAGGAAAGTTAATGCGTACCTTTATCATCGCTAAAAACATTAAAAGGTACATGAGCATATAAAGTTGAGATGCAAGCGCTGTGAGTAGCCAATAAGCACTGTTAATGGTTGGCATAAACACAAAAGCAAGGCTTAACAGTGAGACGATAATCGCTTGGTAGATTAACAGTGTAGTGGGGGCGTTATGTTGATTAGTCTTTTGAAAGTGTTTAGGTAAGTGCCCATCATTTGCAGCAACCAACAAACCTTTTGTTGGAGCGATGATCCAATTGTTGACACTACCAATACCACCCAAAATCAACATAATGGCAATAAGTGGCATAAACGGTGATAGATGGTAGGCACTTAAAAATGCTTCAAATGCCTGCATGATACCAGCAACTAAGCTAATTTTATTGTGTGGAAGAACAATAGCAATTGCTAAAGAGCCTAACATCAAAGTAATCATGATAATAATGACTGATAGCATTAAAGAAACTGGGAATGCGCGTTGAGGATTTTTTACATCATTGGCATGAACTGTGGCAATTTCTATACCACAAAAAGATAAAATGACAGCGGTTAATGAAACCCAGACATTTGGATCATCAAATTTAGGCTTAAGTGAATGGTAGGTAAAACTTATCTCCAAATGAGCGTGTGTCAGATACCAATAAGTGCCTAGGCCAATAATTAATGCCATGGGAATGAGTAAACCGGTAATAGTACAAAAAGTTCCTAAAAACGCAGATGCATCCATCCCTTTTAAATTAACTAGGGTCGCACCCCAAAAGGTGAGTAAAATAATCGTCATTAGAAAGAATTTATTATCGGCGAGAGCGGGATTAATAAGATATCCAGCACTACCTGCGACAAAGGCCAGTAATGCAGGATACCAAATGACATTCTCAATCCATTGTAACCAGATGGCTAAAAAGGCAAGTTGAGGGCCGAAGGCCTTTTTTATCCAAACGTATATGCCACCTTCTTTAGGGAATGTTGAGGATAATTCGGCAGAAACTAACGCACAAGGAATGAGAAAAACAATGGCTCCGATGAGAAAAAAGATAATCAGTTGACTACCAAACAATGCAGTTGCTGGTAAATTACGAATACTATCGACAGAGCCTACCGTTATCATGGTTAAGGCAAAGATGGAGAGTGCTTTCTTTTTTCCTTGTACAGCCATAGGATACTTTTGTAAAAAATTAGACCGGTGAGTATAGCAAAACTCATGAATAATAAAAAATTTTGATATTTTAAGGTAAAAGAGTATTAAAAAGTCGTTTAGTTTTCTGTATCGAGGCTCTTACTATTTTCTCCAGATTTTTTAGGCCGAGCAATCTCTTTGGAAATGTATGTTTTGAGCTTTATCAAAGTTCATAACCTACCGTTTTCATGTACCTGTAACTAAAAATAATCTTGCGATTAGAGTATGAATTGATAGAGTTATTAATAAGTTAGAATTTTTAGTTTCTATTGATTATAGGTGAACAGTCTTGAATAAGAAGAAAGCTATTTATCTTTCCGGAGGCGGTGCAAGAGGAGCTTATCAAGTTGGGGTGTTGATGGCCTTGCGTGATATTTTGAACTCTAAGAGGCTCCCGGTAGAATTGTTAAGTAGCGTAAGTGTTGGCTCCATTAATGCCGCCTATTTAGCACAGTATGCTGATGATTTTAAAAAGGGTGTTGATGGCTTAGAAGCGCTATGGTCTGGTCTTTCACCTAGTCAAGTCTATCGTACGGATAGTATTTCACTGTTGCTTTCATTAGTTAGAAATATTGGCAGTTTTCTTTTTCATGTTAAAGGAAATGGATACTTACTCAATACTGAGCCACTAAGAGCGTTGGTGGAGACAAAGATAGACTTTCAGCGCATAAGAGAAAATGTTGAGCAAGGCCTATGTGAGCTTGAGCTTTCATCTATTTGTTATGAAAGAAGGCAAACAATGTCATATTATGATTCTATAGAAACTTATCCTAGCTGGCAGCGTTTAAGACATGCACCACAAAAGACACATATCAATGCATCTCATGTTTTAGCATCGAGTGCCTTGCCTTTATTTTTTGAACCTGTAAGTATTTCCGAGCGCCACCATGGTGATGGTGGACTTAGGTTAGCTTATCCCTTGCGTGCTAGTATCAAAATGAAAGTCAGTAAAGTATTAGTCATTGGGACGCGCAGGACCGCGGATTTGAATCCCTCGAATCTTTGTTATCGCCAAGGAATTAGTTTTGCAAGCCTTTTAGGGCAAATGTTAAACGCGTTATTTTTAGATAATTTAGAAAGAGAGCTATTACATATCAGCCAAGTTAATCGAGCGCAAAAATTTCTTACCGATGAGCAAAAAAAAGCGCTTTCATGGCATCATGTTGAAGTATTGGCACTGAAGCCTAGTATAGATATTGGCGAACTTGCAATTGACTCTCAGCATGTACTGCCTCGTTTTTTAAGATATCTACTGCTTTCCTTAGGTGAAAAGCATCAGGCAGGTGATATATTAAGTTTTCTATTATTTGATAAAGATTATTGTCAAAAACTTTTAGGCTTGGGGTTCGATGACGCCATGAAGCAAAAGCAGAATATTTTAGCGTTTTTTGAAGATGAATCATAACAATCATCCAAATAGTTTAAAGCGATGCGCTTGGGTAAGCCAAGAAAAGCTTTATATGGATTATCATGATAGTGAGTGGGGCATCCCTCAATATGACGATAATGTATTATTTGAAATGTTAATACTAGAAGGTCTACAGGCAGGGTTGAATTGGTATACGGTATTAAAAAAACGCTTACACTACCGTGAAGTATGCTATGAATTTGATGCCAGAAAAATTGTCTCACACTTTCCTTCGAATATGGAACAATTGCTTATGGACAAAAGGCTTATTCGTAATCGACTCAAGATGCAGGCAATATTTATTAATGCAAAGATGTATTTAGCCCTGGTAAAAGAAGAAGGAGCTTTTAGTCCCTATATTTGGCATTTTATTGGAGGAAAACCAAAGATTAATCACTGGAAAACGAAAAGCGATGTACCAGTCAAGACAGTAGAGTCAGAGAGGATGAGTAGAGACTTAAAAAAAAGGGGGTTTAAGTTTGTTGGGGCAACTATATGTTATGCATATATGCAAGCTGTAGGTATGGTTATGGATCACACAACCGATTGTTTTCGTTATCATGAGCTGATTAAGCGATGACAATGTTGTCATCGCTTAAAACGTATACTGTCACTATTGTGTCACGCGTTGCTTACCACTTTTTAAGCCTGGTACCACAGTAATTGTTTGGCCAACGTAGGCGTTTCCATAATATAATAAGTCACCATAAGTTGAATATATACTTATGGTTGCCGCACTGTGGCAGTAGTTATAGTAGTACAAAGGAATGAACAGTGAGTAGCCTGGAGCAATAAAAATATTGTGGCGGCGTTCATAGTTGTCGTAGAGAATATCGACATAAGCACCTAAGCTACTTTGGTTGGCTACTTCAATTTCACAATATCCAGGCACTGAGGCATGGCCAGGGCGCACTAATACATCGCTTGGACTGGTTTGAGCATTTGCCGATATAGAAAACATCACGAAAACACAAGCAACAATCATAAATAACCGCTTCATATTACAACTCCTTTGAGGGTTAAAAAAGAAATACATTTAGTGCGAATATTTTTACGCCTAAAATCTACAAAAAGTTTATCAAGGGTACAGGGCTTGTCAAAGGAAATAGTCTCTTAAACATTAAATGATCTCACTTTGACTTATCAAAATAGGTGTTGGCTTTGTTAAAGCGCAAAATGCTTCAGACCTAAAACTATTCCCTTATCACTGTATTGGATTCAATATCAATAATTGATGTTGGTTTAAGCGCTTTACCTAAACGACCTGCAACAATACCATCAATACCTACGGGAAATGTGCGTCTAATATCTTCAATAGTTAAGCAGGGATTATATTGAGATATGTTGGCGCTGGTAGATACAATCGGTTTCAAGTCAGATAATGCGCTTGCAACAGGATGTGCGCTCATGCGAATTGCAATCTTTCTTGAGTCTCCAGTGAGTAATTTAGAGAGTGCTTGATGCTTAGGCAGTAAAAAAGTCACAGGGCCTGGCCATTTACTTTTTAATACTGGCATAAGTGAGTTTATTTTATCGTTTTCTACAAATAAGGGTAATTGCTCGTAGTGGTTAATTAATACGATAAACCCCTTATCCTTTGAACGTTTTTTGATACGGCATATTTTAGCCAGTGCTAATTCATTAAAAGGATCGCATCCAAGTCCATAGACGGCTTCAGTGGGATATGCGATAACCCCTCCTTGTTCGACTATGTCACGGGCTTTATGTATACTTATGGTCATTTTATCTATAAATAGCTTAAAGCTTTGCTAAGCGCAAAACATAACATTATGAGGCATCCACGAGCAATACCCTACCTTTTTTTAACTGAAATGTGGGAGCGTTTTAGCTATTACGGAATTACAGCTATTTTGATTCTGTATATGAATCATACGTTTGGTGTAAGTACTGAAAGAGTGTATGCCATTTATGGTGCCTATGGTGCTTTGGTTTATATGACACCAATATTAGGGGGATACCTAGCAGATAAATGCTTGGGCAGTGTCAATGCAGTCGTTGTTGGCGCTCTTTTTATTACCCTTGGTCATTTTTTAGTTGCTATCAAAGATGCTGAGTTTTACTTTTTTTACTTAGGACTGGCAGTGATCATCACAGGGACTGGATTTTTTTCTCCAAATATTAATGCGATTGTCGGACAGCTGTATGAGTCTGGTGATAATCGACGAGCAGGCGGTTTCACTTTAGCCTATATGGGGAGAAATATAGGGACGATATTGGCACCTCTGGTATGTGCATATATTGCCAAAGTTTATGGGTGGCGATACGCTTTTGTCGTTGCAGGATTTGGCATGCTTGTTGGCTTGGGGATTTTTTTAAGAGGCCGCATCTACTACCATAAACAAAGCTTTCACTCAGAGCTTAATAAACGCTCTATTGCTGTTATTCTGATTGCACTTGTTGGTGTATCCTCTCTCGTGATGTTTTTAATGGAACATACTCATTTTGTTGGGCCACTGTTGTTGATTACAACATTAGTGATGCTTTTTGTATTACTTAAACATGCAATAAAGTCCAATAAAAACGAGCGTGGTGCTATCTTATTGGCGATGTTTTTAACCCTTTTTTACATTGTATTTATGATATTACTCCAACAAAGTGGCGGTGCTCTGAATTTATTTACAGATGGATTTGTCAACCGGGAGATCTTTGGTGTGACGATTGAAACAGGCATGTTTCAGTCAGTTGAGCCTTTAGCACTGGTGTTGTTGGCGCCTTTATATAATCGTCTTTGGTCGTTTTTATCTGCGCGAGATTTACATTTAAGTGATGGATATAAATTTGGAATTGGTCTGTTACTCATGTCTATATCTTTTGTTGTGATGGCACTTTCTATGTATTTTGTCTCGTCAAAGGGAAAAGTTTCTATGGGCTGGTTGAATATGGTGTATATCTTACAAGCTTCAGGAGAACTTTTTATAGGTCCTATCGGATTAGCGATGATCTCACGACTCATTCCTAACCGCATCCTCGGTCTATATATGGGATTTTGGGTGCTTGGTGCAGCAATTGCAAATTATATTGCCGCGCAAGTGGGAGCGTATATTACGCCCTCGCTGATTTCATCATCAAGTATGCTCACAAAACCACTCATTGCTAATTACACAATGGCTTTTGGGCGTTTAGCAGCGTTTGGTTTTATGGCAGCCCTAGTTTTATTTATTTCAACATCATTTTTACGAAAGCGCTTAGTATCTTAACAACGACGATACTAAGCGTAAGAAGATAGTTAAACGCTAACAGAAGAATATTGACTCAATGTTTCTTTTTGTACTTCTTCTAATTGATCACTTTGTGCTTTTCGCTGCTGGTAATATTTAATAGCTGCTCGAGCCGCATCTTGAAAATATCCTAGGGCAGCAGTGATATCAGGATTGTTATCAGTAAAGTGTTTTGTGAGCTCTACTGCCATGTCAACAGCTTGTTTAATTAACTGTATCATTTCATCCGGATCTCTTGCTTGTAGCTCTTGTACGGGAAGGTTCGGTGTCACGTATTCAGTTGTACGATTTATTGCCTCTTTAGCCCTAGCAGAAGTCAGTAGCTTAAGATAAGTCGGTGGTAGGAATGGACTAGTGCCTATACCGTCTTGATATACTTCTTGTAGCTTTTGATAGACTCTGTCTACACTTATGCTCGCACCAGAAAAATATTGCTCGCCACCGGGCATGAGTTTACTGAGATCAAATCGAGGCGATAAGTTATCCTCTAGTGTAAGCATGGTTTGTTTAAAGTTAGCGAGGAATGTATTTAAGCCTGTGGCATGGCGATTACCGCTAAATTCTATGGCTATCACCTGCTCATTAGGTTTAGATCCAGTTACCGCTAATCCATGTTCACTTCCTTCAATGATTTTAATATTGATGTAATTGACAGGCGCTTGTGGTAAATCGCTTTGAGCGTCATATTGCTCAACCAGTAAAGCATTTGCTTCTTCGATTATAGACTCAATGGTTTTAGCTAACTGCTCTTTGTCACAAGGAATATACAGACATGACTTAAGTATATCTTGTGGATGAGATATTTTCGTTGCAGCAAGCTTTGATTTTGTTGCGATAATAGGTTTATTGCCTCTTTTTGCGTGATAAGTTGCAGCAACAATCATTTGAAAGGCGCGTATTAGATGGTTGAGTTCTTTTTTATAAAATAAATCATATAACTTTTCACGGCCAAATCGAGTGGCGTTTTTTGCAAAGAATTTCAAAATATCATCAACATTCACATCACCTTTTTTATTTGATGCCTTTAGTGAGGTTTTATCTAGTGTTATTAATTGAATGTTGGGAATGGGTACCTTTGTATCATTTGCATTGGGGTTGTCACGATAGGTCGGGATGATATTGATGCTTAATGATTCATGATCTTTTAGTGCATCTTGAAGTGTTGTTGTTTTGCCATCTAGATTGAAGCCTGTAGAGAACTCAGTACTATCTTTAAGCCAAGCTACTTTTTGTAAGTAGTTATCATTGCTAACGGTTTTCATTTCAATTTTAGTGACAATACCAAACAGTCGAAACTTAACGAGCATATCGTGAAAACCTTCATCGTCTTTATTTAACTCTTTTTCCTCACCATTATGGTCGATGTAGAATACTTTTGTAACATATTGCTCAAGACCATCAACACCGTTTAATACTGTTCCAACAACAGAGCGGTTACCGACATCTGCTACTTGGGGTAGTGATAAATGGTTATGTGCAAGTTTTTTTTGAATGTCTTTGAATGTCACACCTGTAGGTATAATGACATGCTTACTATCATCCTCTTGTGTAATAATTTGCGGTTTAACTTGTTTGTTATAAAAGTGTTCGCTAAATTCTATAATGACATCTGGACTGGTGTTAGGGCCATATGAATAAGATTTTAGTCCCTCTTTACTGATGGGATTGATTTTTTTAAAAAATGATCCGCAACCATGACAGCAGTCATCTTTGAAAAGACCGTGCTCGTCAAAAAGACCTGATACTGCACGCGTGGTAATTTGTTCGCCAGCTTTGGCATTTTGATTTAGCTCGCTAATTTTTTTTATTAGCGATTTTAAATCGGTGGGTGAGTTAACTCTTAGTACAAGTGCGTTTGGAAAATGTAGCGTACCAGATGCGTTTTTCCATTCAGCTTCAGATGCTACATTAGTTGCCATGCCTCCATTCTGAGCCAATTCAATTAGCGATTGCTTTTGCGGTTCAGTTATAGCCATATCTCTCTCCGTGTTAAGTAAAAATCAACCTGTTGGAGGAGGCGCTATGGTCATTGATGTCCTTATAATCAGACAAACTTAAAACTTAGAATTTCTAAATATCTTGGGTATAAGTCGCTGAAGTGATTTATCATAAACAGACAATGTAATTAATAGCCATAGTTATGGATACATTAAATTGTTAAGTTTTTTCTATTAAGCGTTAAGACTTATTCTTATTGAAAAGATCTTTAAGATGGTCGCTGTCTTTTTGTGCTTTTTGTATACAAACTAAGATGCAGGCCAAACTTAAGGCAAAGCCTAAAGCAGCTATTGTGAAGTCCCCCTCATTTTGGAAGAAGGCACTATTGCTAATATAGGGGATAGAGTAGTCTAGGTATGCATAAATCATTAATAACATAGAAAAAAATTCAATGGCGCCACCAATTAATAGCCATATAATCGAGCGAAGCACCGACACCTTTTTCTTGCTCATCATGTATCCTTTACTGCCTTTTAGTTTAATAATAGAGCAAAAAAAATATTTTTCCACTCAGTCATAGACAATTTGCATGATATTTATTAAATTTAGACTATTTTTTAGCCAAATAGGCACGGCGAGGAAAGCATGCATTTACATCATAAACTATCTCCTTTATCCCCCGTTAGAAATACAATTGAAGAGCATTATCGAGTCAATGAAGCTCAGTATATGGACTTTTTAATAAAAGAAGCCTCTATCCCTGATGAGACTGTGACATTAATCGCTAACAAGGCGAGTGAGCTCGTTAAACATGTGCGTATTGAGCGAGAAAAAGATAGTGGCATTGACTCTTTCATGCATCAGTACTCACTGAGCAGTGAAGAAGGAATTGCCTTGATGTGCCTTGCCGAAGCTTTATTACGTGTTCCTGATAAGGCAACTATCGATGATTTAATAAAAGATAAACTCAGTGGTACGAACTGGTCAAAAAAACTTGATAGTAAACAATCTATTTTTGTTAATGCAGCAACTTGGGGTTTGATGTTAACTGGTAAAATTTACACCAAGGAGCAAAGTGAGTCGTCTTGGCTTTCGGTAATGAAAAAGTTTATTGGGCGCGCTAGTGGTGGAATGGTGAGAAAAGCTGTTGCCAAAGCAATGGAGATCATGAGTCGACAGTTTGTTATGGGCCAAAGTATGTCTCAGGCTTTAATTAGAGCTAAAGCGCTTGAAGAAAAAGGGTATAGATATTCTTATGATATGTTGGGTGAGGCGGCAATTACAGAAGACTGTGCAGTTCGTTATTTTAAAGCCTACCAACAAGCTATTGACGAAATTGGTCAGGCATCGAAAGGAAAAAATGTTTATCAAAGCCCAGGTGTGTCGGTAAAGCTTTCTGCTTTATATGCACGTTATGAAGTGATGCAATATGAAGATGCATTAACAGTACTTAGTGAGCGACTGTTAGTATTGTGTCAAAAAGCAAAAGCCTACGATATTGCTTTGACCGTTGATGCTGAAGAAGCCGATAGGCTGGATCTTTCTCTAGATATTATGGAAAAAGTACTTAGAGATCCTTCTATTGCCAACTGGAATGGTTTTGGCTTGGCGTTACAATCCTATCAAAAAAGAGCATTTTTTGTGATTGACTGGGTAGCGCAAATAGCAAAAGAAACCAACCATCGAATTATGGTTCGTTTGATCAAAGGCGCTTATTGGGATACGGAAATTAAGCGGGCTCAAGTCGATGGACTTTCCAGTTATCCTGTTTTTACAGATAAATCATTTACGGATGTATCTTTTCAGGCTTGTGCTAAAAAAATACTAGCGTTGACCGAATGTATTTATCCTCAATTTGCAACACATAATGCTTATAGTGTCGCGCTTATTTTGACCTTGGCTGGTACCTACCGGGACTTTGAGTTTCAATGTTTACACGGTATGGGGCAAGAGCTTTATAGTGCGGTGACTCCTGCAGATACACTTGATATTCCTTGTCGTATATATGCACCTGTTGGGCACTATGAAGATTTACTACCTTATCTAGTGAGAAGGCTACTAGAGAATGGAGCAAACTCTTCTTTTGTGAATCGTATTGCTGATAATAAACAGCCTATTGAGGCCTTAGTTGTGTCACCATTGGTTCAAGCACAAGAAAGGTTAAAAAATATAAATCAACTCATACCTCTTCCAGAAGACATTTTTTTAGATAGAAAAAATTCTAAAGGCATTGATGTCTCTTCATATTCTGAAGTGATGCATATTAGTGAGTCGATAAAAGAGGCTTATATTGATAAGGCTAAAGTCCAGTCTTTAATTGAAGGATATGGGCCATCTTCGTCATTTAAAGTTTACTACTCCCCGAATGATTATCATCAAAAAGTTGCTGAGGTTGCCTTTGCGACCTCTAACGAGGTTGATATTGCGATTACAAATAGCAAAAAAGCGTTTAGAAAGTGGAGTGATCACTCAGTTAAACAGCGTGCTTCGTACTTAAATAGACTTGCCGATTTATTAGAGGATAATCAGTTTAAACTTATTTCTAGATTGATGCATGAAGCAGGAAAAACATTAAATGATGCCATAGCTGAAGTTAGAGAAGCGGTGGATTTTTGTCGTTACTATGCCTTAGAGGCCGTAAGTAAACTGAACCATCCAGTAATACTTCAAGGATATACAGGTGAAACGAATCATTTAAGTTACCACGGGCGCGGTGTAATGGTATGTATTAGTCCGTGGAATTTCCCTCTAGCCATTTTTTTAGGGCAAGTTGCTGCATGCTTGGTTAGTGGTAATACAGTTATTGCTAAGCCTGCGGAGCAAACACCAGCAATTGCTTATGAGGTAGTAACTTTATGTTATCAGGCGGGAATTCCTAAAGATGTATTACAGCTTGTTTTGGGAGATGGAGAGGTCGGACAAGCTTTAGTGAGTCATGAGGCGATTAGTGGCGTGTTATTTACAGGATCAACCGCTACTGCAAAACACATAAATAAAGCGTTAGCGAATAAAAGAGGGCCGATTGTACCTCTTATCGCTGAAACGGGCGGGCAAAATGCAATGATTGTTGGCTCGTCAGCACTACTTGAACAAGTTGTTAATGATGTTGTTCTTTCAAGCTTTGGTAGTGCAGGGCAGCGCTGCTCAGCTTTACGTGTTGTGTATATTCAAAAAGATGTTTACTTGCGTTTTATTACCTTATTGAAAGGCGCGATGGCGATGTTAAAAGTTGGTAGCCCATATTATTTTACAACAGATGTTGGTCCGGTGATTGATAATGAAGCATTAGACTCACTGAAAGCACATGTGAAACGAATGAAGTCTGAGGCCAAATTATTGTATGAGGTAAAACTATCTCAAGAGCAACTAGAAAATGGGTGTTATCTTGCTCCAGTAGCTTTTGAAATAAGCTCAATTAGTGTACTAGAAAAAGAGCATTTTGGACCAATTTTACATGTGATCCCTTTTGATAGAAAAGAGATTGATCATGTCATTGATGAGATTAACAGTACAGGTTATGGCCTCACAATGGGTATACACAGCCGTATCGATGAGTTTGCAAGTTATGTATCAAGTCGTATGCACGTAGGGAATTGCTATGTAAACCGAAATACTACTGGGGCTGTAGTGGGGCTTCAGCCTTTTGGTGGGGAAGGACTATCTGGAACTGGACCTAAAGCGGGTGGACCTAATTATCTTTTACGTTTGTGTCATGAGCGCGTAATAACCACAGATACAACTGCCGCAGGGGGTAATGCTTCTTTGATGTCTCTGTAAAATAGTTTCTGTTTTTGTGTTGTCAGTGTGTACTGACAACACATTTATTTTGAAGGTAGCATGTATTCATGGCTATCTTTTGCTACCTCTTAAATAGTGAAAAAGGGGTATAGATCAAATAAAGGTATTTTCTTCATCTTCTTCATTAACATATCCCAATGTATTAAAACGTTTAAGATTAATTTGCTTTTCCTTAACCGCAATAACACAAGCAACCATCGCATCACCACATATATTTACAGCGGTTCGTGCCATATCAAGCAGTCTATCGACACCAATGATCAGTGCAATACCCTCAACAGGAAGGCCGACTTGTAGTAACACCATCATCAATGTAATTAGACCAATGGAGGGAATACCTGCGGTGCCAATAGATGCGAGTGTTGCAACAACAACAATTTTCACATATGCAAGCATATCAAGATTTACACCATAAGAGTTGGCAATAAAAACAGTTGCTACACCTTGCATAATTGCTGTTCCGTCCATATTAATGGTAGCGCCTAAAGGAATAACAAATGCGGCAATCGATTCCTTTACACCTAGCTTTCTTTCAACGGTATTCATCACTACTGGAATTGATGCTGTAGAGCTAGACGTTGAAAAAGCAAATAAAATACCAGGCATCATTTGTTTAAAGAAGGTAATTGGATTTAATTTTGCGAGATACAATAGTATTGAGCTATAGACAAAAACGACGTGAATGAGTAAGACGGTTATCACCATCAAAAAATAGTTACTTAAGTGTAGGAATAGCGGTAAGCCATTTTCTGCAAAGAGCTTGGCTACTAAGCAAAATACACCATAAGGTGAAAGTTTTAGAACCATTGAAGTTAGATGCATGATGACTACATCCAAATCTTTAAAAAGCTCACGGACTTTTCTGCCGCGTTCATGTGATAAATGAATAGCGACTCCTAGCAACAAGCTAAAAATGATAATTTGTAACATGTTACCTTGTGCCAGTGCTCGTATTGGATTTGACGGAAGAATATTTAAAATGGTTGCTTTAAATGAAGGCGTTAATGCGGGAGACAGTGGAGCTTTTAGGCCCTGTGTATTGTTACCATATCCAATTGCAAAAAAATGGGCGACGGCTAGAGCTAACGTAATGGCTAAAGCTGTTGTGAAGATATATAACAAAAAGGTACGTAAGGCTATTTTCCCGACATTTAAGCTGCTATCTAGACTGAACGTACCACAGACAAGCGATACGAACACAATGGGTACAACAATCATTTTTAACAAGTTAATAAATGCTCTACCTCCTATATCTAGGACTCCATTGACAAGATAATTATCTACAGTTTTGTAGTTGGGCAGCCAGTGTATTATGACACCAATGACAAATCCTAAAATCATGGCGATAAGAATGTGTTGTGATAGTTTCAAGTGTTTGTTTTTTTGCATCAGTTTACCAATGCTCCCTGCAATGTTATAAGTCTTTAATCGTATTTCATTTTTAGTGCTTGGACAAATTGAAAGATAACGCAATCATAACCTGTAAAAAAAATGATCATAAGGTTTGTTGTGAAGGAGTATGGTCAGTTGATGGGATTGAAGCCTTATATCAGGATGGTTGTCTTCAATCTGTGGATATAGAGGGTGCTATTGTTATTGATGCCAGTAAGATTGAATATATCGATAGTGCTGGAGCACTTTGTTTGCATCAATTTATATCAAGCTTGTCAGGCGAATGTACAGTTAAAGAAGTTATAGCACCCAGGTCGACGAAAAAATTATTGTCATTAATTGCAAAAACTATGCACCAACAAATGATTATTCCGCCTAAACATTGGAGTATTTCATCGCTACTATGCAGTTTAGGCAAGGAAGTCATTGCAAAGAAAAATCAGTGCATAGGCTTTTTGTCACTAACAGGCGAACTTTTTTCTCGTTTGTTTAAAGGTTTTTTTAAACATAGTCAATTATCGTTTGCGACTATTTCCAAAGTTATTGAAACTGCTGGTATTCAAGCACTACCTATATTAGGGCTTTTATCTTTTTTGGTAGGAGTTGTCCTTGCTTATCAAATGGGTTTGCAGCTTGAAGATTACGGCGCGAATATTTACATCGCATTTTTGACGGGTATGGCAAATATGCGTGAGTTTGCACCGCTCATTACGGCAATTATTGTTGCGGGTCGTAGTAGCTCATCATTTACAGCAGAACTTGGTAGTATGAAAATTAACGAGGAGATCGATGCGTTAAATACCATGGGACTATCGGCACAGGAACTACTGATTCTGCCTAAAATTCTGGGTATGTTTTTTGTCTTTCCCTTACTTGTTTTTTGGGCGGTTATATTTTCATCTCTAGGGTCTATGATAACAGCCAAGCTCATGCTTCACATACCATATTCAGATTATCTACATCAGCTAAGAGAGTCACTTGGATTTAGACAGCTTTTTTTGGGACTTAGTAAGGCACCTGCGTTTGCACTTATTATTTCGCTGGTTGGTTGTTTTCAAGGACTACAGGTAAAAAGAAGCGCAGATAGTATCGGTTTGCTCACAACAAAAGCAGTTGTGCAAGCAATTTTTCTTATCATCATTATGGATGCGATATTCTCAATCATCTTTAGTTGGCTGGAATTATAATGGCAAAACCAATTGTTGAAATAAAGGGGCTTAAGAATCAACTAGGAGGATTGTGGGTGCACAAAGATATTAATTTATCACTGTATCCTAATGAAATCGCTGCAATCATTGGTGGGAGTGGAACAGGTAAAACAACGATCCTTAGAAGCTTATTAACGTTATTAAAACCAACAGATGGTGAGCTCAAAATTTTTGGTGAAGATATATGGCAAGCTTCTGGTGAGGTATTGCAATCCATTCGTAGGCGTATGGGTATGCTATTTCAGCATAATGCTTTATTTAGTGGTCTAACTGTATTAGAAAATGTAATGTTTCCATTAAAGAAATATACCAGTCTTCCTATCCAATTTATTGAGTCTTTAGCCCTTTTTAAGTTACTGATTGTTGGCTTAAAGTCAGAGGATGCACATAAATACCCCAGTGAATTAAGTGGAGGCATGCAAAAAAGATTAGCAGCAGCTAGAGCTTTAGCTTTAGATCCTGAATTATTGCTTTTAGATGAACCTGTTTCAGGTTTAGATCCGCATGGTGTGAGAGCATTTGATGAGTTGTTGCTCTTTCTAAGGGAGCAGCTGTCGCTGACTATTCTGATGGTGAGTCATGACTTAAGCTCTTTAAACCGCATTGCCGATAAGGTTTTTTTTATTGGTGAAGGTCGAGTCATCGTTAGTGGCTCTTTAAGAGAAGTGATGAGCTATCAGCATCCTTTAGTTGAGGATTATTTCCATTTACACCGTAAATCTGATAAAAAACTGTAAATCTTAAGGAAAATAACTACTATTTTGTTTGAATGAGTCAATTGCTCTAGGTTAGACTTAGCTCTTCAAAGTAGTTTAATGTGTATCGAGGTAGATGATGTTTAGCTTTAAAAAAATATTTGTGTTTGTTCTTGGCGTTGCTGCTTTTGCTCCTATAGCCTTTGCTGATACGTTGCATATAGGTGTTGTTGATATACGTGAAGTTGCCACTAAGTCAAAAGATGTTTCTCAGGCAAGAACTGATCTACAGAAGAAATTTAAATCGCGTCATGATGCAGTTTTAAAATTAGAAAATGAGTTAAAAACATCTGTTGAGAAGTTTAAACGAGATATGTCCGTGATGACTAGCAAGGATAAGCAAAAGGCGCAACAAAAAATCATTCAAGAACGACAAAATTATGCTTTAGCAGGCCAATCTTATGAAGAAGATTTAATGAAAGAGCAAAGAAAGCTTACCAATGATTTTCTTATGAAGGTTAAAAATGCTATTGAGCAAATTGCGAAAAAAGAGCATTTTGACTTAGTGTTACAAAAAGAAAATGTACCTTTTGCCGCACCGTCATTAGATATTACGCAAAAAGTTATTAAGCAGATGGGCTAAATCCTATTTTTTGGAGAGCAAAATAGAGAGAGACAATGAGTCAGGAAATAGATTTACAAGCAATATTATCCCTACTACCTCACCGCTATCCTTTTTTGTTAGTCGATAAGGTATTAGCCTATGAGCCTTATGAATCTCTGAAAGCTATAAAAAATGTAACCTTTAATGAGCCTTTTTTTAGTGGCCACTTTCCTGGCGAGCCGATTATGCCTGGTGTATTAATTTTAGAGGCGCTGGCTCAAGCTGGTGGTGTTTTGTTTTCAAAATCGATGTCTACAGGTCCAGATAACAAATATATGTATTATTTTGCAGGCATTGATAATGTGCGTTTTAAACAGATGGTTAAGCCGGGAGATGTTTTATCTCTCAATGTCTCATTGATAAAAAAACGCAGAGACATCTGGAAAATTCATGGTGAGGCTTTTGTGGGTGATGAACTGGTTTGCTCAGGTGACTTGCTAACAGCAGCTAAGCCTGTATCTTCTTAGTTTGTTCGATATTATAGGTGGCGCTTCTAAATGATGGGGATATTTGCTGTCGCGGCAGGTGGGGCGCTGGGTGCGCTGGCGCGATATTCGGTTAGTCTGCTGGCCATGTGGCTTTTTGGGACGTTCTTTCCCATTGGGACTTTAATTGTTAATGTGTTAGGCTCCTTTGTTATTGCGCTGTTATCAATGTTGTTGGTGCATCGAGTGGCAGTTGGTGGCTTCTTTCACATGTTTACAGTGGTTGGCTTCTTAGGGGCGTTTACGACCTTTTCAACTTTTTCACTAGAAACTTGGAATTTGTATATTAATCACCATTACTGGTTTGCGTTAATAAATGTTATATCTAACGTAAGCCTTTGTCTTTTATCGGTTTTATTTGGCGTGATGTTGGCACACTATTTTAGTTAGGAGTTATTTTTAAATATGTTAGACGTAAACTTACTTCGTAACGATATTGATGTTGTTTATAAGCGATTAAAGGAAGTGAGGGGGTTTGAGTTAGATATTAATGCGTTTAATGCTTATGAGTCAGAGCGTAAGACACTGCAGGTGGAAACAGAGTCTCTACAACATCAACGTAATAGTTTATCTAAAAAAATTGGCCAGCTTAAAGCTAAGGGAGAAGATTGCTCAGAAATACTGAGTGAAGTTTCAGGTCTTGGTCGTCAACTTGAAGATTCAAAAGCAAAGCTTAACCAGCTCAATGATGAGATTAAAACATTTATGTTAAATATCCCTAATATTCCTCATGAGTCGGTGCCAATTGGGAAAACAGAAGATGATAATCAAGAGGTTGGCTCTTGGTCTGAGCCCAAGATATTTGATTTTGCAGTGAAATCACATGATGAACTTGGCGAAATATTAGGTCAGCTCGACTTTAAGTTATCAGCAAAAATTACTGGCTCAAGATTTGCGGTGATGAGGCGAGAAGTTGCAAGTTTACATCGAGCACTTGCGCAGTTTATGTTGGAAACGCATATCACGTTTCATGGTTATGAAGAGGTTTACGTGCCGTTTATTGTGAATCGCGATAGCCTGTTAGGAACCGGACAGTTACCGAAGTTTGAAGAAGATTTATTTAAATTGCAAGGAGAGCATGACTACTATTTAACATCTACAGGTGAAGTTCCTGTCGCTAATATTGTGCGTGATATGATGTTAAAAAAAGAGGAGCTACCTTTAAAAATGGTTGCTCATACTCCCTGCTTTCGCTCAGAAGCTGGATCGTATGGTAAAGACACAAAGGGCATGATCCGTCAACATCAATTCGAAAAAATTGAATTGATTTGGGTGACAACCCCTGAGCGCTCTGAAAAAGATTTAGAGACATTACGTGGGCATGCTGAGAGCATTCTGCAAAAGTTAGCACTACCTTATCGAGTTGTGAGCCTTTGTGGGGGAGATTTAGGGTTTACAGCGGTGAAAACCTACGATTTAGAGGTTTGGCTACCATCACAAAACTGTTATAGAGAAATATCGTCTTGTAGTAACTGTGAGAGTTTTCAGGCGAGACGTATGATGACCCGTTTTAAGGATGGAAAAGACAAAGCGTACGTACATACTTTAAATGGTTCAGGTTTGGCCGTTGGCAGAACTTTAGTTGCGATATTAGAAAACTATCAAAACGAAGATGGCTCGATTACTATTCCAGAAGTGTTAAGGCCTTATATGCGAGGTATCGACAAGATTGCTAGCGCATCATAAAGGTGTTTGCTTTAGTAGACTGTAATAACTTTTATGCATCGTGTGAGCGCTTATTTAAACCGAGCCTTGAAGATAAGCCCGTTATTGTCTTATCTAATAATGATGGTTGTGTGATAGCGCGCTCTAATGAGGCACGAGCTTTAGGCATTAAGATGGGAGAGCCCCATTTTAAAATAAAAGGACTTTGTAAGCGCCATGGAGTACATGTTTTTTCATCTAATTTTACGTTATACGGTGATTTATCTGAGCGAGTTCGCAAGATTTTACAGGAAGCTTGGCCAGAGATTGAATTTTACTCCATCGATGAAGCTTTTTTAGATATAAAAAAACTACCACCGAATAAACGCTTAGCTTTTTGTGATGAACTGCAGTCTAGAATTAAAAAATCAACAGGCATTCCAGTATCGATTGGACTGGGGATGACAAAAACACTAGCGAAGTTAGCCAATTATATTGCTAAGCGACGGTTATTTATCCCCGTGTTCGAGCTTTCAGCGAGCAGTCATTATTTAGAGGAGCTGTCAGTTAGCGAAGTTTGGGGAGTAGGGCGTCGTTATGCACGACGTTTACAAGCGCATGGAGTTCAAACGGTAAAAGCGCTTGCCTGTAGTGATCGACACTTATTTCGTAAACGTTTTAATGTTAATGTTGAGCGAACTATTTTAGAGCTGCGCGGTATTTCTTGTTTGTCTCTAGAGGAAACGCGGCCTAAACAGTCTATTACGACTTCACGCTCTTTTGGTCAGATGTTAACAAATATTGAAACTCTTGCCAGTGCACTTAGTTTATTTACCGAAAGAGCGTGTGAAAAATTACGTCGTGAACAGCTATGTGCACAGATGATCAGTGTTTTTGTATATACCAATCGTCACCGTAATGATTTAGCGCAGAATAATACATTACGCTCTGCACAATTAATTATCCCAAGCGATGATACACGAATATTGGCTCAATGCGCTTTAAAGTTGTTAACGCAAATCTATCAGCAAGGCTTTTACTATAAAAAAGCAGGGGTGATTTTAGAGCGCTTAACGCCATGCTCCATGCTGCAGAAAGTGCTTTTTGAAGATAAGTCAGAGGAGCCACCGTTAATGCCAACACTTGATGCTATTAATCAGCGCTTTGGCAGAGGAACGATACACTTGGCTATCAATCGTCATAACTCACAAAGCCTTATGCGTCAAAATCAAAAGTCTCAGGCGTATACGACTAATTGGAAAGAGCTTCCTGTTGTTATATGTTAATTCAAATGGAACACTAAAACGATTATATCGTAACGGCAAGCTCGGCAGCTTCTTTAATAGCGGCCCGCGCATCCAGTTCCATAGCTTTATGGGCTCCACCAATCACATGAACAGTTTTACCTTGTGCTTCTAGTGGTGTTTGAAACGCATTTAAAGAGCATTGCCCAGCGCAGATAATAATATTATCAACATGCAAACACTCTTTTTTGTCATCGATAATAATGTGTAAGCCCTCATCATCAATTCGCTCATAGTGAACCCCAGATAGCATTTTGACTTGGTTCATTCTTAAATAGGTTCGATGGATCCATCCAGTCGTTTTGCCAAGACGCTTTCCTAGTCGCTCTTTTTTACGCTGTAATAAGTATATTTCTCTGGATGGTTTTATAGGCGATTTTGCCATTAACCCTCCACGATGTTTCAGATTGATATCTACACCCCAAGTATTGTA
>JAUICE010000096.1 GCA_030428185.1 Gammaproteobacteria bacterium | reverse complement strand
TTCGTTGCAATCGCCGCTGTCAACGTTGTCTTACCGTGGTCTACGTGACCGATTGTGCCCACGTTAACGTGGGGTTTTGTTCGCTCAAATTTTCCTTTCGCCATAGGAAATCTCCGCATGTTTTAAAATTAACTCATACCAGGCATGCCTGGTGCCCACAACTGGACTCGAACCAGTGACCTCTTCCTTACCAAGGAAGTGCTCTACCGCCTGAGCTATGTGGGCATTGATGTTTACAAATACCCGTTAAAGCTCTTAATTAATCTTGGAGCGGGTGATGGGAATCGAACCCACACCATCAGCTTGGAAGGCTGAGGTTCTACCATTGAACTACACCCGCGACCAGAGGACTAACGACAAAAGACGGATATGGCTCACTTTTAATCTCACCCATCTTTTGTCCTTTATCTTCTGATTTGGAGGGGGGAGGATTCGAACCTCCGAAGGCTGAGCCGTCAGATTTACAGTCTGATCCCTTTGACCGCTCGGGAACCCCTCCATAAACGGACCGTAATTTTGCTGCACGAAGAATAGTTTGTCAACTTAATATACTGCAAATTACGCAATAAAAAGTGTTTTTTATTAACTTAGCGTACACTACGTTCCTAAAAACGCGGCAAGTATAGAGTATTTAGTTATGAATTCATAGAGGCGTTTAATAAAATTATTTCAAGTGGTTAGTTGATTTAAGTATTTGATTAGCAAAAACTCGATTGAGGAATGGTTATTCCATTCCAATTGAGAAAAATACCAAAGATTGGTGATTTGACAAAGCTCAAAAACATGCATTATGAAACGACAGGGGTATATTGTGAGGAGCTTTAACTGACGCACCCAGAAACTGCTCACTTTATTGACACCAAGATCCATCATGATACAATTAGGTTTTATATAAACTAATATTTAAGATGCCCCTACGTTCAGCAACTCGATTTTTCAAGCGCGTCAACCCAAAGCAGCTAACTAATTTAGTCGTACGTTCATTTGATCACGATAACTGCTTAGGTGTGCCACTTGCAATACCAAGCGAAATTACAAGCTATCATCAAGCATTAGTTTCCCAAATTCAAACACAAAGAAGAGACAATCATATTCACAGTGAAGTTTTAATGATTGGCTCTAATCGTCAAAGTATTCATCTAGATTGCATCAATGCAATGAATAACGATAACAATCTCGCACCTCCTGTTGCAAAAGCATTTGCCAGCGATATGAATATGCACTTTGATCCTATTTTAATGAGTGATCTCAATGCCCAGCAAAAGGCAGGTTTTAATATCTCAAAATTAATACGCTTACTGCATCAGCAGGGATTTAAGCACTTAGATTATCTAGTGCCTCATGACATTCTCGCTACAATAAGTCAGCAGGCGCATGATGGGTTTTGTTACTCTCAAGATAAGATAAATATCATCTACGCTCAAATACACCGTGCTGCGCAATATGCCAAGCAAGTTGATTTTCATTTTTATGATGACTTGTATCACGATGTATTATGCCCAATGGCTAGTTTTTTTAAACGTTTTCCAAGCCTCATACCCAGTAACGTCAACATGAATCTATATGAGTATGATAGGAAACTTGAAAAAAATAGCTCTATAAAGTTCACTGATGATGAGCCAGCGCTTATGACCCGTATTCAAGGAACTGGGCACATTGACGTAGACTACCCTAAAACTGTAGCAACCATGGAAGAGATCGCCATCGAAACTTGTGGTCATAAAAATGAATATGTTATGAGTGATGTTATAGAGCCACATCTTTTAGACCAGCATAAACTAACGCTAAAATAATTAGGGAGCAACGCAAATTATTTAAGCTTGCCTCTACCCCAAAAGAGGGGAGTACACAAAGCAAATTTTACAAAGAGATTTTTCTTGTAACGAGGCTTTGTGCTGATGAAAGTCAGGAGCATATGAATAATATGTGACTGGCTTGAAGAAGCGCTATAACGAAGGTACAAGGAAAATATCGAAGCAAAATGGTGCTGGCACTAGGAGTCGAACCCAGGACCTACTGATTACAAGTCAGTTGCTCTACCAACTGAGCTATGCCAGCACATTTGAGGCGTTATTCTATTGAGTTTATGTATGAATGTAAAGAATAAAGTGAAAAATAATCTGTGTTTTTTTTATTGAAATAATAAAGGCATACTGCTAACATTTTAACCAAAAACTTGCCGTGACTATGCATCTTCCCATCTGCGATAAATATTCTTTAAGTCAATCCTTATACCGGAAGATAGCCATACTTTTTCCTAACGAACTGCACTCAGAACGCGCTCAGATATCTAAATTAATTCAGACAAAAATTCCTGATTTAAAAGAAGCTAGCGAAAGCTATGTAGCCAAATTTGATGAGATACTGGATGCTCTGAAACAAAAGCAACTCCTCGACACCCTGTTTTACGAGCTTTTTACCCACCTACTCGAACAAACACATATCATCAATGCACTGTTTCAAACCTATGCGGCAATACCACGCATCGCTGCTGTCATTCTGCTTAAACGAATACGAATAGCACAAGAGTGGATTGTTTGGGATGAGTCATTAACACACGACCTCAAAAACAGTAAAATAGCCATAAAAGAATATATAAATTTGTCTACGCTGCTATTCGATTTACAAAAAGACACGTTGGCGCTGCGAAGGCAATGCAAGCATCAATCAAAGCACCACTTTTTTTCCACATATCATATTGATGCCAGTACACCTTCTCCTCCTGACATGATGTCTATCACTCAGTTACTAGAGACGCCTTTTCTCGTTTATCAATACTTAGCACAGCAAGAAGAAGCGTATGCTAATTTGAATGAGGATGATGCCATTGCTTTGTTAAGTCATCAAAGATAGAAACATGGTGAACTCAGCTTCTGGTATCCTTTAATAGCAGTAGTAAATGAAGACAAAAATGCACTTATAGATAGATTGGGTATACTAGACGGTAACCATATATTTCCCTATAGAACATGATTAAAAAAAGAGTGCGTAAATTTATCAAAAAAAAACCTGGAGAAAGGTTCCATTATCTCCATAGATTGTTTAATAAAATTGAGCGCAAGCTCTCTCATACCCTGTTACGCCACATCATCGGTTTAATGCTAATTATTGCTGGCATTTTAATGCTTGTTCTACCGGGACCAGGAATTTTGACTATTTTGACGGGGCTAGCACTTATTGGTTTAGGCTCAAGAACCTTTGCTGTATTTTTAGATAGACTTGAACTTAAACTCAGAAAACCCAAACAAGATAGTAAAAAGTAACAATCAATGCCCCTCACAAACTGTAAAATAAAGTCTAAAAATACGCATCATGAAAAGACAGAGGTATAACCGATAGCGAATAAGCACATGGCGCTTTCAATAAAATATTCAGCGAAAGATTTGGATTATCTACAGAACTTGCGGCTTTGTAGCCCACAACACTGCCTAAAAGCGTTAGCGTTCACCTTCCCCCACACTTTAATGAGTCATGTGGAAGTAGTTATTTAAAAGCAAGCGACTTTGTCTTTGCAAACTCAAGCGCAGGCGACGGGATGGAGCCGAGCCATTTGCAAAGAGAGAGTCGGTTGCTTATTTATGAATAAGTTGTACGGTCAAGCCGGACAAAGACTAGGCCGTTAAACTTTCCTGATATCAAAAAAAAAGCCAGATACTCACTGAGCACTGGCCTTTATTCATTTAAAACCCATCACTACCGATGGGGAGTTCTTAGAGGGGAGAAAGGATTCTACCCTCTAAGTGCCAATGACGGACATGAGCCGACATTGGCATCTAAATAAAACCCTGGCGATGTCCTACTCTCACATGGGGAAACCCCACACTACCATCGGCGCTGAGTAGTTTCACTTCTGAGTTCGGAATGGATTCAGGTGGTGCCTACACGCTATGTTCGCCAGGATAACTGGTTGCCTTCAGAGCTTTCGAAAATTCATCAATCTCCGCGTTATGAATAATATTTTAGTCGGTCACATACCTATGTATGCTTCCTCACAAAATCTAATTTAAGCCTTGAGCTTGGCGAGTTTTGTAAGCTCTGCATTGAGCAAATTCTTACAATTCAATAAAGAACACTTTTTTTATCTTCACAAATCTAAACACTTAGATTATATGGCCAAGACAATCGGTCAATTAGTACTGGTTAGCTTCATGCATTACTGCACTTCCACACCCAGCCTATCAACGTTGTAGTCTTCAACAGACCTTCAGGGAAAACTCATCTTGAGGGAGGCTTCCCGCTTAGATGCTTTCAGCGGTTATCCCGTCCGTATTTAGCTACCCGGCAGTGCCACTGGCGTGACAACCGGAACACCAGAGATACGTCCACTCCGGTCCTCTCGTACTAGGAGCAGCTCCTCTCAATTTTCCTACGCCCACGGCAGATAGGGACCGAACTGTCTCACGACGTTCTAAACCCAGCTCGCGTACCACTTTAAATGGCGAACAGCCATACCCTTGGGACCTGCTTCAGCCCCAGGATGTGATGAGCCGACATCGAGGTGCCAAACACCGCCGTCGATATGAACTCTTGGGCGGTATCAGCCTGTTATCCCCGGAGTACCTTTTATCCGTTGAGCGATGGCCCTTCCATTCAGAACCACCGGATCACTAAGACCAACTTTCGTTCCTGCTCGATCCGTCGATCTCGCAGTCAAGCACCCTTTTGCCTTTACACTCTT
>JAUICE010000021.1 GCA_030428185.1 Gammaproteobacteria bacterium | reverse complement strand
ATAAGAATGAGGCTGTACTCATCGATGTACGAGAGCCTGCTGAAAACGCATCGGTTTGTATCGAGTGCGCTGCCCTGAAACCATTGAGTCAAATTAACCAGCACTCCCTTGCTGGCGAGAGTAAAAAAATCATTATTCACTGTCGTTCGGGAAAACGCTCACAAATGGCCTGTGATGTATTTATTCAAAAGCATCCAGAGCTAAATATTTATAATCTTGAAGGTGGCATTGATGCCTGGCAACAAGCCGGACTAAAAGTTAAGTGTGGTGAAAAAAAAACATTACCACTTGACCAGCAAGTTCAGTTGACCATTGGTGGCTTTAGTCTTCTAGGTGTATTACTCACTTATTTTGTAAGCCTGGGCTTTATGTTCATTCCTGGATTTTTTTCAGCCGGACTTATTTATGCCGGATTCACAGGTCAGTGTCCGCTAAGACAGATCATTGCGAAAATGCCCTGGAATCAATGTCTACAAGACAATAAAACCAACTGCAAGATGGAGCAATAATTATGGTTGCGTTGATGGGTTATAGCTTAGCGCTTTTTATGGGGCTTACTTTAGGGTTGATTGGTGCCGGCGGCTCGATTTTAACCATGCCCATATTGGTTTACTGTCTTAATATAAAACCTATCACCGCAACAGCATACTCCCTATTAGTGGTCGGTATGACTGCCCTTTTTGGCAGTATACGCTACCAACGAATGGGGCATGTCCGAATTAAAGAGGCACTTTCATTTGCCATTCCTTCAATGAGTGCTGCATTTATAACACGCGCCATCATTGTGCCTACACTACCTGTGATGATTATAGGTGTTAGCAAAGATAATTTTATCATGCTGTTATTTTCGCTGTTGATGATCACCGCATCTGGTATGCTTTTAAAAAATGGTATCAAAGATACTCCCATTAAAGAGAGCTATAAATATCCCTTTCTGTATATCATTACTGGTAGCATCTGTGTTGGCCTTTTAACTGGACTTGTCGGTGCAGGAGGTGGGTTTTTAATCATTCCAAGTCTTATTTATCTATTTGCAATGCCCATGAAAGATGCCATTGGTACCTCTCTTGTTATCATTGCTATGAACTCCTTAATCGGCATTAACGGTGATTTTCATACAGGCCTTAGCATTAATTGGTCTCTGGTTGGTATATTTTTAATCATGACACTTTTAGGTGTGAGCTTAGGCTCTAAGATGAGTGAGTATATCGATGGAGGTAAGCTTAAAAAACTATTTGCTCTTTTTACATTGACTTTGGGCGTGGCCATTTTATTTCATCAATTATTGGAGATCTTATGAACATTGACGTTTTTTTTGATGATGATACATTTACCTTCACCTATGTCGTTTCATGCCCAAATACCTCACAAGCGGCCGTTATTGATCCCGTATTAAACTTCGATCCCTATACTGGAAAAACCTCTACACACTCCATTGACAAAGTCGAAGCGTATATCAACGATAATCATTTGTCCTTAGAGTACATCTTAGAAACCCACGTACATGCCGATCACCTAACTGGCGCGAAAAAGCTAAAAGAGCGCTTAGGTGGAACCATTGCGATTGGTGAGCATATTGAGAAAGTCATTAAACACTGGGCTCCTATTTTTAATCATCCAGTATCCAAACATCAATTTGATAAACTCCTAAAAGACAATGAGGTATTTAATATCGGCGAGTTAAACGTCAAGGTTTTACATACACCAGGACATACACCAGCTTGCATTTCTTATTATATTCAGGATGCCGTATTTACTGGTGATACCATTTTTATGCCCCACCTTGGAACAGCAAGAGCAGATTTTCCTGGCGGTAGTGCCGAGACCCTATATGACTCAATACATAAACTTTACGCGCTTAGTGATAACACTAGACTATTTGTGTGTCATGATTATCCTCAAAGTGGAGATAAGCCTAAATATATGACGACTGTTAAAGCGCAAAAAGAAACAAATATCATGCTAGACGCCTCAATAAGCAAGACAGAATTTGTTGAAAAAAGACATGCTAGAGATGTCACGCTCGCCGCCCCTAAACTTCTCTTACCATCCATACAAGTCAATATGCACGCAGGCCATCTACCTGCTGCTGAGTCAAATGGTATTCAATATATTAAAATCCCTTTAAATCAACTGTAAGTTAACTTAAGCATAACCCCAAAGACAAAGGAGAGAATGTCTTTGGGGTACTTGGATTATTTAACGGTTAATACTTGCTTAAAATACGCAAGCCTTTTATCAACAAAGGTTTTAGAAAATCCCGGTACAAAAATAAGTTCTTCAATATTTTTTAACCTACCATTGCTTTTCCGATATTCAACGATAAAGCCTGCTCGACGCATACCAATTCCTTTAACATTACGTGCAATATCCTTTGCTGTAGCACTGTTAAGATCAATCTTCTTGGTTACATCATTTGCTTTGACTTGTATAGAAGGCTTCGGAGGGGGGATAATTTCATTAGAGAAGGCTTGCTCGCTTGTGAGAAATCCACAAAGCACTAACACACCACATTTAAATGCTATTTTCATAAAAAACTCCTTTTATTTTTTAGGTTGGATTGGGTAGGTATATCCCTACCCTCACAACATCATATCCAAAATGTTGCTGGAACATTATTTCACGAGCCTTCACTTTCTTCAAGTCATCAATTTGGGTATTGAAAGAATGATATGGTTTATCATTCAATCTATCAGAACAAATATTTTATCAAAAATGTCTCGACCATAGATGGTCATTAGCACCAGAGTCAGGAATCTTGATTGCTTAACATACTTGTTTTCATCGATTATTTATAAACAAAGTAACTACACTTCCTAAGCTGAAATTTGCTGATTGATTTCAATAAGCGTTTGGTTGGGATCTTTAGCATTAGTGATGCTTCTACCAATAACCAAATAATCGCTACCGTGACCGCGCGCTTCTTTAGGTGTAACGACCCTCTTTTGACAGTCTAATGAATCACCCACTAAGCGAATGCCTGGCGTTACTGATAAAAACTCATGACTTGTTTGAGCTTTGATATACTCTACTTCTAACGCCGAGCACACCACACCATCAAGGCCTACATGATGAGTAAGAGAGGCTAAACTGAGAACCGTTTCTGTAACAGAGCCGCTTATATTTATCTCTTTTAATTCATTGTCATCAAAACTTGTCAAAATGGTCACCGCTATCAATAACAAATCACTACTCTCACTCGCACGTAAAGAAGCTTCCAACATTTTTCTGCCCCCTAATGCATGTACATTCGTCATCCATACGCCTAAATCTCTTGCTGCGCAAACAGCATCATAGACTGTGCTTGGAATATCATGAAACTTAAGATCTAAAAAAATATCAAAACCATGCGCGATAAGCTCTTTCACTAATAGTGGACCAAAGCGAGTAAACATGCCTTTTCCAATTTTAAGACGACATAACTTAGGGTTTATCTTATCTACTAGGTGAAATAAATCTTCTTTTTGTTGATAATCACATGCAATAATAATTCGTGAATTCATATAAGCACCTTCTTAATCACCTTTTAAACCTGCAATGGGTTTAACTGTATTCCAACGTTTGCAGCTAGGACATCGCCAATGATGGTGATTACCTGATATACCACAGTTAATACAACTATACGTCGGTGAGTTTTTTACCAGTTTATCGGTAATTTTATATAACATATTTAGCTTTGCTTTAACCTTTCCATGGGTGATTTCAAGATACCAAGCAAGCAGCTGATTTAAGCCTTTTAAAGAAGGAGCAACGCTTAACTGATCACTTGCATAATCTAAAGCCTCCTCAATCCCTTTAGTTTCTTTTATATGCTCTGCAATTTTAAAAATGACCGACGTTCTTGGATATTTAAGCAATAAATACTCAAAATATTTAATCGCACCGTCACTGTTGTCTATTTGTTTATAGCAATAAGCTAATGGCTGAATCATCTCTGAAATAAATGCCGAGTCCTGCTCTGGAATACGTTTGAACGCTTTTATGGCCTTATGAAAGTGGCCTTGTTTCATTTCTAATTTGCCTAACAGCAAACTTGCTCGAACATTTAGTCTATCGTATTGAAACGCTTTTTTAATACAATCATAACTGCTAGATAAATAATCATTATGCATCTGCTCTAACGCAAGCTCACAGTAACACTGTGAAATTTCATGGTGATAGCTTTGATCACTCTTTAACTGTAGTCTACTTAATACTTCTAGCGCTTGCTGCCATCCACGTTGTTGTTGATAAATATCTAATAAGTAAAACAAATATCTCTTATCTGACTTGGATGATAAGCGGCCTACCTCGTTAAATATACGCTCTGCTCTATCCAAAACACCAGCGCACATATAATCACGACCCAAGGCCATCAGCGCTTCGATCCGCTGAGATGTATTTAATAAAGGTCTTGCGATTAAATTCTGATGAATACGTGTTGCTCTATCGACTTCACCACGGCTTCTAAACAAACTTCCCAAAGCAAGGTGGGTTTCAACGGTCTCACTATCGACATCAAGCACTTCAATAAGCACATCAATGGCCTTATCAGGCTTATCATTTAAAAGAAAGTTTAAACCTTGAACATACTTTTCATTGATGGTATTTCGCTCTAAAGATTGACGGTACTTTAATCTTGCTTCACTTTTACCAATATAAAACCCGCAAACACTTGCAATAGGAATGAGAACTGGCCAAAAGTTTAATAACATCAAGGTACACTACTCTTTAAATGGAATTGTTCTTAATTCTTTAATCTCTTTGTCCTTTGAATGCTGTTCACGTTTTAGCTGCCAGCATTGTCGTTTTAATTTAAGGAGCTTTAAAACAGTTGTCAAATAGCCTAAAAACAAGCCTAGACCAAAGGCTATCAATAATAATACAGATAAGGGTAAACGATAGCTGGTTACGAATAAATCAACCGTCATCATTTGCGCGTTCAGTAACGCAAAACTTGAAATCAATGCTATAAACACAAGCATTATTAAAAAAAATATCACACGCATTCAATTTTTCTCCTAAAATCTTTTGCGCATACACAAAAAAAGCGTAGCCCGTCAAACGATCCTACGCTTAATAATTTGAAAAATCTAGACAAGCCTCTCCTCCTATTGAGCTAGAGGAGAAGTACCATTATCTATGATTCATCTTTATTTTGCATCTGCTCTTTTAAGATATCACCAAGCGTTGCACCACCACCTGACTGACTCTCTTGAGTGGTGTATTTACGAATAGCTTCAGCCTGTTCATGCGCTTCTTTCGCTTTAATAGACAAGCTAATTTGACGATTTTTCTTATCAAGATTAATAATTTTCGCTTCAACAGTATCGCCAACTTTAACGACAGTTGTTGCATCATCAACACGCTCATCAGAAAGTTCTTGTGCACGAATCGTTGCAATAACCTCAGGCGCTAGCTCAACAGTGACTAACTTAGCATCAACTTCTGTCACTGTTCCACTGACTACAGAGCCTTTAGCATGTGTTTCAGCAAACATACCAAATGGATCTTGCTCTAATTGTTTAATACCAAGTGAAATTCTTTCACGCTCAGAGTCAATAGACAAAATAACGGCCTCAATGTCTTGGCCTTTCTTATAAGTCTTAACAACTTCTTCACCAGACTGGTTCCAAGAAATATCTGATAAATGAATAAGACCATCAATTTCGCCATCAAGTCCAATAAAGATACCAAAATCAGTAATTGAGCGAATTTTACCGCTGACTTTTTCGCCTTTTTGGTGATTCTCTTCAAATAATTTCCATGGGTTGTTGATGCATTGCTTCATACCTAAAGAAATACGACGGCGACCTTCATCAATTTCTAAGACCATCACGTCAACAACATCACCCAATTGTACGACTTTAGCTGGGTGGATATTCTTATTAGTCCAATCCATTTCAGACATATGAACCAAACCTTCAACGCCTTCTTCAATTTCAGCAAAGCAACCGTAATCAGTAATATTGGTGACTTTACCTTTTAAGCGTGTGCCTTCAGGATAACGTTGAACAAGGTCAACCCAAGGATCATTACCTAGTTGTTTCATACCTAATGAAACACGGTTACGATCTTTATCGAAATTAAGTACTTTAACTTTGATTTCATCACCAACGGTGAGCACTTCGCTTGGATGCTTCACACGCTTCCAAGAAATATCGGTAATATGTAACAGACCGTCAATACCACCTAAATCGATAAACGCACCGTAATCAGTTAAGTTTTTCACGATACCTTTAAGCTCTTGCCCATCGTGTAGAGAATCTAGTAGCTGTTGACGTTCAGCTGAGTTCTCTTCTTGAACGACCGCACGGCGTGAAACAACAATGTTGTTACGCTTAGGATCCATTTTAATCACTTTAAACTCTAGCTCTTTACCTTCTAGATAGTTAGAGTCACGCACAGGTCTGACATCAACCAGTGAACCAGGTAAAAACGCGCGAATTTGACCGATTTCAACCGTAAATCCACCTTTCACTTTGCCAGAAATCAAGCCGATAACTGTTTCACCACTTTCATGACATTTGTTTAGTTTCTCCCAAGCTTCTTGTCGCTTGGCTTTATCTCTAGAAAGGATGGTCTCACCATACCCATCTTCAACTGTGTCCAGTGATACATCAACAACATCACCGACACTCACTTCTAACTCTCCATCGCTACCGATGAATTCTTGTGTTGCAACAATACCCTCTGACTTGAGGCCTGCGTTTAATACGACATAATCTGAGTCGATATCAACAACTTTTGCAGGAATAATTGCGCCAGGATACATATTTGTATTGGCAATGCTTTTTTCAAATAATTCTTTAAAACTTTCTGTCATGATTGTTAGTTAAAAACCCCTTGTTGTCTAAATAAACAAGGCGTTACCCCATAATTTAAATTTAAAAATTAGATAGAATACCGTCTAGCATTGGCCTCTATCCACCCAGTTTTTTAAGTGATTATAGTTAAAAAAACGTGACGCTCACACTCAAGCATTAAGCTTACTTTCTTTAACAAGATCAATAACTTGCTCTAGAACCTCATCAATGCTTAAACCGCTAGTATCAAGCTTTATAGCATCAGGAGCAGCCTTTAAAGGTGCCGCCTGGCGCTCGCTATCGCGCTTATCGCGCTTAGTCAATTCTTCTACAACCTGCGCAAGGCTAGCATTAATTCCTTTTTCTTTCAACTGTAAATAACGTCTTTCGGCCCTCACTTTTGGACTTGCAAGTAGAAAAACTTTAAGTGTCGCGTTGGGAAAGACCACTGTTCCCATATCTCGTCCATCGGTAACTAAGCCTGGACTTTCAGCAAAAGCGCGCTGCCTATCTAATAATGCATTACGCACGGTAGGAAAAACTGCAATAGTAGAAGCATTCTGACCACACTCTTCTGTGCGAAGTTTTTCTGTAACGTCTTCACCTTCTAGGATAATTCTCGGACCCGATGCCTGCTCTTCGCCAACAAACTGAGCGTCTAGATGTCTAGCCAATACCTCTAGCGCTGCATCGTTATCTAAGGCAACTGCATGTAATTTAGCAGATAAAGCAAGTAGGCGGTAAAGCGCACCACTATCTAACATATGCCAACCTAGATAATGCGCTAGCTTCAAACATAACGTGCCTTTGCCCGTACCACTGGGGCCATCAATTGTTATCACCGGTACAAAATCATTCATTTCTTAACACTCTTAATGCTGATAAGGTTCTATATTCATACCCAATGTTTGGGCTAGGGTTAAAAATTCTGGAAAAGAGGTGCGGATATTATCACAATCTAAGATGACTATCGCCTTTTTAGCAAACATACCTGCTATTGCAAATGACATGGCAACACGATGATCACCAAAACTATCCACTATCCCACCCAAAATACGCCCACCTTTTATCATCAATCCATCTGGATATTGTAAAAGCTCTATACCTAGAGTTTCTAAGCCACTGGCCATAGAAGAAATTCTGTCACTTTCTTTCACTCTAAGCTCACGAATGCCTCGTATCACTGTCACTCCTTCACTTAGGCTTGCTAAAATAAAAAATATCGGGAACTCATCAATGGCAAGCGACACAAGTGTTTTAGGCACCTCTATACCTTTAAGCTTTGAGGGATAAACGGTTAGATCAGCAAGTGCCTCAAAGTGCTGCTCACGTTGATTACAAATGTCAATCTTCGCCCCCATAAGCTCTAACAAGCTAAGCAGCCCTGTTCTCGTCGGATTCATCCCTACATTTAATAGAGTAATAGGCTTCTCGCCTAAGAGACCGGCTGCAATTAAAAATGCTGCTGATGAAAAATCACCAGGAATATCTATTGTAGTCGCCTTTAACATCTCACCACCTGAAAGCATCGTAGCCAACCCCTCTCGCTTCAGTGGATATGAAAAAGCTTGCAACATATTTTCTGTATGATTTCGTGTTTTTTGCTCTTCTATCACAACGGTCTGCCCTTTTGCATAAAGACCTGCAAGCAAGATAGCCGATTTAACCTGAGCACTGGCTTTTGGCATTTGATAGGTAATACCTTTAAGCGTTTTCTTACCCTTAATTATTAGAGGTGCTTTTTGCTCATGACTATGTATTTCTGCCCCCATCAAGGTTAGTGGCCGAATGACTCGCCCCATGGGTCTAAAGGATAATGAGTCATCACCGGTTAACAAGCTATCAAAACGTTGTGGCGCTAATAATCCAGAGAGTAAGCGCATCGCCGTTCCTGCATTGCCGCAATCTATTGGTTTTGAGGATGACTGCAATCCCCAAAGCCCCACCCCTTTAATTTGATAAGTATTTTCTGATTGAATGATGGTGACGCCTAGAGATTTCATTGCATCCAAAGTATGTAGACAATCACTAGAAGGTAATACATTACGAATAATACTTTCGCCACTGGCTATTGAGGCAATCATTAATGCTCGATGTGACATTGATTTATCGGCAGGCACTGAGTAAGTTCCTGGATTCACCTCAGAAGGATAAACAATAAAGTCTGTCATGTGAAAAACATTCCTAGAGGCGGATTTAATTTAATTTCTGCTCAAAATCAACCATAAATTCATTAAGTGCAGACACTGCATCAAGACTAACCGCATTATAAATGCTCGCACGAATACCACCTACGTGACGATGTCCTTTTAAACCGCACAAACCCTTTTGCTCTGCTTCTTGCAAAAACTTAAGGGTTAAAGATTTTGAAGGCAAATAAAAAACAACATTCTGAGTTGAGCGTTCCTCAGGTAATACGCTATTCGTATATAAAGAAGAATTATCAATCGTTTTATATAATAAAGATGCTTTTTCTTCATTGGTTTTTGCCATCTCTCCTACTCCACCTTGAGTGCGCAACCAATTGAGAACCAATGCAGACATATAAATATTAAAAACAGGTGGCGTTGCTAATAAACTTTTAGCACTAATATGTGCGCGATAGTCACACATACGTATATCAACCTTTTTCTGTTTTTCTAGGAATTCGTCTTTAATAATGACTAAAGATAAACCTGCAGGACCTAAATTTTTCTGCAGCCCCGAAAACACTAAAGCGTAATCGCTGATGTTAATTTCTTTAGCAAACAAACAAGACGTCATATCTACCACACATGGAATATCAACATGCTTTGGCTTTTCTCTTCTTATTCCAGTAAGTGTTTCGTTGGGTGTAAAGAAAAAATAATCATAGCTATCTAAAGACTTTGGTAGGTTAGGTTCGCCTACCACATGACCTAACATAGAGGCATCTTGAAAAGCCATCTCTGACCAAAATCCTGATAACCAGTAAAATGCTTTCGATACTAAAAAATTTTGTGCCACCATGGCAAAATGAAATCGAGAGGGGAACCCCAAAATCAACACGCGATAATCATCTGGAATAGCTAGCAGCGCTCTAAGATCTGACTCAAAACGATACATGAGTTCAAGATAAGCATCACTGCGATGTGATAACTCCATTACAGACATGCCAAGCCCTTGCCAGTCTAGCATCTCACTTTGCGCTTGCTCTAACACCGATAAAGGAATGGCAGCCGGACCAGCACTAAAGTTAAACGTACGCGCCACTATTCATCCGTTTCAATGGCAGAGTCGTCTTTAACTGAGTCAATCACCGACTCATCAATCTGCTCTAAACCCACTAGATTTTCACCATCATTTAAATTAATCAAGCGAACGCCTTGCGTATTTCGACCGATGACTGAAATATCACACGCTTTGATGCGCACCAAAGTGCCACGATTACTGATTAACATAATTTCATCATCATCGGAGGCTTTTACTGAGCGTACAACTTTACCATTGCGCTCATTAACATGAATTGAAATAACACCTTGCCCACCACGACCTGACACTCGATATTCTGAAAGTGCTGTACGCTTACCATAACCATGTTCAGTTGCCGTTAAGATGTTTGTATCTTCTTCTTGGCTTGCGGCAAGTAAAGAAATAACCGTTTGATCATCAAAAAGCTTAATGCCTCTAACGCCACGAGCAGTTCGTCCCATTGCTCTCACATTATCTTCTTTAAAACGAACAACTTTTCCAGCATCAGTAAATAACATGATATCAAACGTACCATCAGTTAGAGCCGCGCCAACTAACTCATCTTGCTCGTCTAAATCTAGAGCAATGATGCCGCTTGCTCGTGGACGCGAAAACTGCTCTAAAGAGACTTTTTTTACAGTTCCTGACTTAGTTGCCAAAAAGACGAATAAACTATCATCAAATGATTTAAGAGGTAAAAAGGTGTTAATTCGCTCATTGCTTGCTAGGGGTAAGATGTTAACAATGGGTCGACCACGAGAGATACGGTTTGCCGCTTTTGGCAATTCAAACACTCTAAGCCAATACACCTTACCTAAAGTTGAAAAACATAAAAGCGTATCATGAGTGTTTGCGGTAAATAGTTGCTCAACAAAATCCTCATCTTTTACATTCGTTGCCGCTTTTCCTCGGCCACCGCGACGTTGTGCTTGATACACCGATAGTGATTGATATTTAACATAGCCTTCATGTGAAATAGTGACCACCACTTCATCTTCTGGAATTAAATCTGCAGCCGTTAAATCAGCTTGTGAATCAATGATTTCAGTGCGCCTATCATCTCCAAACTGCTCGATGACCTCTAATAACTCATCACGTATCACACGCATTAGTTTTTCTGGTGAAGCCAAAATACTCAATAACTCATTAATGATATCGACTAATCGCTGATACTCATCGTTAATTTTGTCTTTTTCAAGCTGTGTTAAACGATGTAGTTTTAAATCCAAAATAGCTTGTGCTTGAATATCTGATAAGTGATAAGCCCCATCGTGCATTCCATAACTAGGATTTAAATCCTCTGGACGAATGGCGTCATAGTTGGCCACTTGCAACAACTTATCAACGATACCTGGAGCCCAACCTTTAGCCATCAGAGACTCTTTTGCATCACTAGGACCACGAGAGGCTTTAATTAACTGAATGACTTCATCAATATTGGCTAAAGCAACCGCCAAACCTTCTAATATATGCGCCCGAGCACGCGCTTTTTTTAAATCAAAAATCGTACGTCTGGTCACTACATCACGGCGATGGGCAATAAACGCATCCAAACACTGTTTTAAATTAAGAACCTGCGGCTCGCCATTTAATAAAGCCACCATATTGATGCCAAACACCGTTTCTAAGGAAGTCTGCGAGAATAGATTATTGATAATGACTTCGGCCATTTCACCACGTTTAAGCTCAATAACAATACGCATGCCATCTTTATCTGATTCATCTCGCAGTCCACTGATACCTTCAATACGTTTATCACGGACTAATTCAGCAATTTTTTCGATGAGTCGTGCTTTATTGACCTGATAGGGAAGCTCCGTAACAATGATGGTTTCACGATTACTGCGCTCACAGGTTTCGATATGATGTCTGGCACGAATACGAATTCGACCACGACCTGTTTGATAAGCACTAACAATTCCTGCGCGGCCATTTATGATGCCTGATGTCGGAAAGTCTGGGCCAGGAATATAACCAATCAGTGACTGAATACTCAAACTAGGATCATCAATTAAAGCAATACATGCGTTACACACTTCTTTGATATTGTGCGGTGGAATATTGGTTGCCATTCCAACTGCAATACCCGCTGATCCATTGACTAATAAATTTGGAATTCTTGAAGGAAGTACTTGTGGTGCGAACTCGGTTTCATCATAGTTGGGCGCAAAATCAACGGTTTCTTTGTCTAAATCGGCCATCAAGGTATGCGCAAGTTTTTCTAGGCGCACTTCAGTATAACGCATGGCCGCAGGCGCATCTCCATCAACCGAACCAAAGTTACCTTGCCCATCAACCAAGGTATAACGCATCGAAAAAGGTTGCGCCATACGGACAATAGTATCGTAAACTGCCGTATCCCCGTGTGGATGATATTTACCGATAACGTCACCGACAATTCTTGCCGATTTTTTATAAGCCTTATTCCAATCGTTACCTAATTCATTCATAGCATAAAGCACACGCCTATGAACTGGCTTTAAACCATCTCTGACATCTGGCAATGCCCTACCGACGATAACGCTCATTGCATAGTCAAGATAAGATTGCTTTAACTCATCTTCAATGGTAACTGGAATGATCTCATTGGCAGCTTCTGGCATACGAATACTTCACATCACAAAAGAAAAAAATTAAGTAGGTAATCATAGCACAAAGAATATAGACAAATCACCTGTCTTAAGCCTTACCACAGGGCAATCACAGCGCTTACCTCACACAATAGCTAACATCATTTAGCGAGACGAGATGGCTTGATAAAGCTCGGCTGCTTCTGTATCAACTCCTTGACTAATTGCAAGATCAGAGTTAGACACCATCGATTTATCCATCTCACTATACTGCGCATAGTATTCATGTAAGGTGCGAGTAACCACTCTAGTACCATTAGATACCTGATTAACAAAAGTTTTTAGGTTGTTCATGACTTCATCTAAACTGGCCTGACTTTCTTGATTAAAGCCACCCATTTCATCAATATGGCCAAGTAATTTAGCATCAAACGATAAAACTTGCTGGCGAATCGATTGATAACTATCAGGAGTAAGGTGAACCATCTTCTTAACCGTTGCTAAGAATAACAGGACTTTTTCTACTACCCCTTGCTTTGAGGTTAAACGATAGGTATTAATCACATCCTCACTTAGGATAATGTCAGCAGCAAGAAGCTTAAGCTCTGTCTTAAGTAGGGTTTGAAACTCTTCAGTTAATTCAACTTGTTTGTCTTCTAATAGCGAAGTGAGCTCACTTGCTACCAACGTCACCGCTTCTTGAAACGCTTTATTCTTTGCCTCCAGGCCATCATATAATTCATGTGCCAACTTGCTATAGCTTTTTTCCCATTGTGATACCTCTTCATCCAATTTAACGGCATCATCTTGAAGACCCATAATCCTTTGTCTTACCTCATGCCCAGGCTGATCCTCACCTTTACCATCTTCACCACGGAAAATATAGTTGATAAATTTTTGATTTCTAAATATTTGATACTCACGACACTCAGTGAAAGAAACCCCAATATCAAGTATTTTTGCCGGTATAAACATCAATTTATGTAAATAGGTATTTGGATGACTAATTTGAGCGGCTAAGCGTTTATGCGATAAATCCATATCAAAATCTTGCAAAATTCTTCGCCCAATCATTAATGCATAAGTAGAAGGCACAAGTGGTTTAGGCTTAGTGACAGCTGCTTTAGTGTTTGTCGCTTTTTGCCTTTTCTTTATATTTTGCTTTTCCATTAATCAACCTTCTGTGGTATAACGCAACGCTAAAAGATTATTGCAACATATCGTTAAATCATGTGTCAATTACAAGCGTTAGATATCCACCACATTCAACAGTTTTTACTGTGCGAGACGCCTAAAGCCTGGATAGAAAAAGCCCTTCAGCATATCGACCATTTGTTGGTTGACCATGCTGTATGTGAACTTAAAGCCGCCTCACAAGCGATGAGTTTAATTAATCGGTATCCTCATTTAACTAAACTATGCCAAGCCTTATCACCCTTAGCGCGTGAAGAGCTTTTACATTTTGAAAAAGTATTAGCGATTTTACACGCACGGAATATCCCCTTTAAGCCACAAGCTTGCTCAAATTATGCCAAGGCATTGCATCAGATTAAAGCCTCTGGCGCTGATGAGCGCTTGATTGATACCTTAATCATTGCAGCAATTATTGAAGCGCGTTCTTGTGAGCGATTTTATGCATTGCTCCCTTATTTGGATGAAGATTTAGCAAAATTCTATCACTCACTGGTGCGCGCTGAGGCCAGACATTTTGAGTTATATCTTGATTTTGCTTATGCGTTTGGCGATAAAAACAGGGTTAAAATGCGCATTGAGGCATTGCTGCTAAAAGAGCAGGCGCTTATTGAAGGTGAAGCGCCTGTCTTTTGTTTTCATAGTGGTGTTTAATCCAAAGAAATAGGGTTAATTATTAGGCATGGTGCTGCTTCTATCGTTGTCGAGACCTTCCTCTTCGTCGCGGGCGAGCTCTTCCTCTTCGTCGTTATCGGGGGGAGTGGGAGTGGGATTATCGTCGGGTTCGGGAGTGGGTTTATCAGTAGGATTTATGATATTTTCTAAGCTATTATCCGAATCTCTCACTTCGGTTGCTGCTACATAAGGAGTAGTATCGTCTGTACCAAAACCAAATTTCTCACGCAGTCGATTAAACTCTTTCATTTCCTCCGAACTTAGGCCAGGATTATTGATTAGGTCTGGATTATTGATTTCTTTCTTTAATTGTTCCATCTCGCGTTGATCTGCTTCAGATCTTACACCTAAACCCTGCAAGTCTTGGAGTATCAGTCGGTTAGCAAAGTTTTTTAGTCTTGGATAGTCAGAATCACCTGTGCGGCTCTTTACCATTCTCTCACGTTCTTTTTTGAGCTCTTTTAATTCCTCATCACTAACGTCAGCCTTTTTAGAACCAAACCCAAACACTTTTTTACCAACCCAATACATGGCCTTAAGCGGTTTGATAGCACCAGTGCTAACAATTGGGCCCATTCCTGTTCCATTATACGCTGCGCTTAAACAGGCTTTAGCATAGTTTGCTCTTGGCGTTACATTCTTCTTTAAGTCATCAACCGAATTCTTATTCTTAATGATTTGTTCTACCGTTGCTGTTTTTGCCTTAGCCATCAAAAGCTCAATCAACGCGGCCATTGCGTCAGCAGGATCTTTTGCGCCCATGAGCGCTTTACGTGCACTTGCAAACTCATTTTGGGCTTGACTTCTCGCTCTATCTTCCCAACCTGGTTTACTTGTATCGACATTAATTTTGCAATATTTGCTTAGCATGTTCTTGCAAACTTCTGACGGTTTTTCAGCCTTTTTATTTTTTGCCTGATCAATCATTTCTTTCTTAGCATTTGCAAGCCTTTGCTCTTCCGCTTCAATTTCTTTAGATTTGCGGTTTATAGCATCGCTAGTAGAAATACCATTATCTATCACATTTGGAATATTTGGAGTATTGGGTTCCGCCATGGTTACTAAGTCCTATTCTGATAAATTAATCGAAAACCTTGTGTACTATTATAGTACAAAAAGCCGTATTTATTTCCCCAGTCAGGCAGAATAACATATTGATATTTGCCTGCTTTATGAAGATATTTTATCATAGGCTGGTGGGTGTGGCCGCAAATTAGTATGTTAGCGCCATTTTTTGACAAATTCTTTACAATCTCGCCATCAACCACTTGCATTTTTTCTATCGATATGGTCTTTTTGTGACTTTGCTGCTTTAACTGACCAACCAAGGCTTGACGCAAGCTTAAAGGACACTTAAGAAATAAATACTGTATCCACGACTTACGCACAAGCGAGCGAAATCTCTGATAAGATTTATCTTCCAAACACAAGTCATCCCCATGTTTTAATAGTACTTTTTGCTCTCCTAGCCTAATGAGTGCCGGATCGTTTAATTGAACCATCCCTGAGGCATTAAAAAAGCGCGCTCCGAGCAAAAAATCTCGGTTCCCCGGCATAAAATAAACGATAACCCCTTGTTTTTTCAATTGAAATATCTTAGATGCCACTAAATCATGAAAAGAGTCCATTGCATCATCACCAATCCAATCAGCAAAGAGATCGCCTAGTATGAATAATGCTCGTGCCTTGCTCGCATATTCGGTCAAAAAAATAAAAAAAGTCTCGTTTAACGCAGGTGTTTCAACACTTAAATGAAGATCTGAAATAAAGTAAACATCATCAAAATTCGCATCTATCAATTGCAGTACACCTCTCATAACACTAAAGCGATTTTATTTGCAAACGACCATCATCTAAATATATTTGCACGCATCCCTTCACTGTACACTTATCTTTATCAGGCGTTATATAGCAACCCGCAATAGATAATAATTCTGCATCTAACTCATGACAAAAAATACGTGCACGCTCATTACCATTAATACCCGCTAGCGCGCGGCCTCTTAGCCTACCATAAACGTGAATATGCCCATCGGCTAGAAGCTCAGCCCCTTGCCCCACTGAGGCTAAGACGATTAAATCCCCTCCTTTGGCATAAATTTGCTGTCCCGAGCGAACTGGGGCGGTAATCACTTTGCTCATCTGTGAGGAAACCGGTGCGACTGCAGAGTCTACGATCTGCTCTTGCTTTTCTTCTGGTGAGTGCTTTGCCTTTGATATATCTGTATCTTGTGAATAATCGTCGACAGAAAGCCCTTCAAATGCTGATGCTTCCTTATGCTGGCTGGAAGCAATCACTGCCAAACCATAGGCACTCGCCGCTTTCCTTTGTATGACAGAAGTTCCTTGAATCGCAACTGGAATTAATTTGTATTCGCGCATGACCTCACATATGCCTTTTAAATCAAAAGATACGCCTTTTAGATGACTGACATCTAGCACAATAGGCGTGCTGGCAAACATGTTCGGTGCTTTCTTATAGACATTTTGCATCGCAATAGTGAATGCCTGAATATTGGCATCAAAAAGCTCCATGATGGCAAAGGTATAGAGTCTTGCCTTTAATTTAAACGCTTCTCTTGTCAAAACTTGAGCTGACATTTTATTCTCCTTCACCTGCCGCGAGCCAACAATTTTGGGTATACTATCACCATCATGACTTAGGCAGAATAATAAATACGCTAAAAAACATTAAACTTATCATAAAAGCTTTCTGCCTCGTAAACTTTATTGTGAAAGGAACCTATCGTGGAAAAAATTTGGTTAAAACACTATCAAGAAGGTGTACCACATGAAATTAATAGCAAACGCTTTAGCTCACTGCTTGAACTGTTAGCGGTTAATTTTAGAGCTCACCATGATAGAAAGGCTTACACAAATTTTGGACACTCGCTGACTTACCAAGAAGTTGACGAATATTCTTCTGCTCTTGCAGCTTATCTACAACAAACACTTGGATTAAAAAAAGGCGATAGAGTGGCGGTGATGCTACCGAATCTTTTGCAGTATCCAGTGATGGTATTTGCTATTCTTAAAGCGGGGCTAGTCGTTGTTAACGTGAATCCGCTTTATACCTCCGAGGAGCTGACCCATCAGTTGAATGACTCGGGCTCAAAAGCCATTTTAGTTTTAGAAAATTTTGCCCATACCGTTACCAAGGCAATGCCGCAGCTGGCAAGCCTAGAGCATATTATACTCACCAAGATGGGTGATTTGTTACCATTTCCCAAAAGACACCTCGTTAATTTTGTCGTCAAATATATAAAAAAACTAGTGCCTCAATATCAGCTAGACAATACGCTTGATTTTCGCTCTTGTTTAAAAGCGGGTAAAACTCTCACTCTAAACCCTGTGACGATTACATCAAATGATATCGCCTTTTTACAATATACCGGAGGAACTACCGGTATTTCTAAAGGTGCGATGTTAAGTCATGGGAATATGGTCAGTAATGTTGAGCAGGCTTATCAATGGATTAAGCCCGTTCTAAAAGAAGGTAAAGAGCTTATTGTTACAGCTCTTCCGCTTTATCATATCTTCTCTCTCACCGCGAACTGTTTAACCTTTTTTAGAGTTGGTGCCAACAATTTACTCATCACCAACCCTCGTGATGTCAAGCACTTTATTAAAACCATTAAACACGTCCGCTTTACAGCAATTACTGGCGTTAATACCTTGTTTAACATGTTATTAAACAACGATGAATTTAAAGACGTTGATTTTAGTGGATTAAGTTATACATTATCCGGTGGCATGGCTTTACAAGAATCAGTCGCTAAAAGATGGGAAGCAGTTACCCAAAGACCTATTTTAGAAGCATATGGCCTAACTGAAACCTGCCCTGCTGTTACGATGAACCCTTCAAATCTAAAAGGATACAATGGCAGCATCGGTTTGCCCATATCCTCAACTGAGCTTAAAGTTTGTGATGATGACGGCAAAGAGCTCGCACAAGGAGAAAGTGGTGAGCTTTACATCAAAGGCCCTCAGGTCATGCAAGGATATTGGGAAAAGCCTCTAGAGACACAAAAAGTACTCACTGAAGATGGCTGGCTTAAAACCGGCGATATTGCTTATATCGATGAGCAAGGATTCGCTTATATCGTCGATAGAAAAAAAGATATGATCATCGTATCTGGCTTTAACGTCTATCCAAATGAGGTAGAAAACGTGATTGCCTCTATGCCACAAGTACTAGAAGTCGGTGTCATTGGTGTTGAGCACGAACCTGGTAATGAGCACGTAAAAGCATTTATTGTGAAAAAAGATGAGACATTGAGTCGTGGCGATGTGATTGCTTTTTGTCGTAAACACTTAACTGGTTACAAAGTGCCTAAGCTGATTGAGTTTGTTGATGAGCTACCTAAAACAAACGTAGGTAAAATTTTACGTCGCGCCCTCAAGCCCAAAAAGTATGAAAATGCAGAAAAAGCTTAAACTTTAGCTCTCTGTACAGTTTTGTCTCGCCAATTTACATGGTATTAATTTAACAATGGCATCTACTGTAGTGTTACCGCTTCTAGATGTTCGTATTCAGAAACCACGCCATCGTAGACAAAACTATGCACTTCAACCTCAAAAAATTGATTAAATGTATGTACACTTTTATCTTCTGGCCACAAGTGCTCATCTTCACACCAACTTGCTAGCTCTTGAAGAAGCAACGAATGACAAGTTCCTTGAATATAATGTTGTAATTCTTTGTCATTATCGAGCAGCGGTACGAGAAGGATCGTGCAGTTTTCACGCAGTGCTTTTAGCGTTGTTTTTTCTTCAGAGACTTGGTTGACCCAAGCTAAAAAAGCGGGTCTTGGTTTTAGTAGTAATGCCATCCTATCGAGTTCAATCATTGCGTCCCCTATCGCGTTATCCATAACGTCTACCCTTACATCGTCACATAATTTTGTAAACTCACCAAGCCCTTTACCAATAAATTATTTCAGAGAAGAGGAATATTCTTCCATTGCCGATAGTGCGCGAGTGATCACCGCAATTTTATCTAAACTTTCTTGATACTCTTCATTTTCGTCAGAATCCAGAACGATACCGCCACCTGCTGCACAAAAGATTTGAGACTGCTCCGCTATCATCGTACGAATAGCGATATTAAACTGGCTTTTGTTATTGGATGAAAAATAGCCAATTGCTCCGCAATAAACATGTCGGCGATTAACTTCTAGCTCATCAATAATTTCCATTGCCGCCTTTTTAGGTGCACCTGTAATTGAACCACCCGGAAATAATGCTTTAAATAAACTCATATGGGTTTCTTTGGATAATAGCTCGCCGGTTATTGTTGATACTAAATGATGAACTCCACGAAAAGTATGAAGCTTACAAAAATAACCCACCTTGACATGATGAGGTTTACACACTTTGCTTAAATCATTTCTTAATAAATCAACAATCATTAAGTTTTCAGCCTTATTCTTAGGACAGTTTTTCAATGCTTCTTGCTGCTTAGTATCTAAAGATGGCTCATCTAATACTTTAGCGGTCCCCTTTATTGGCTGTGTTTCAACATGTTGCTGATTGGCTTTAAAAAAAAGTTCTGGTGAAAAGGATAAAATTTCACCGCCCTTGAAATTTAAAAATCCTGCATAGGGCATTGGATTGATTGCTCTTAATGCTAAATATGCACTTAATGTGCTGCCTTTAAATCCCGCTTTAAAAGTATGAGTGAGATTTACCTGATAGCAGTTTCCAGAATATAAATGTTCCTTTATCTGTTGAAAGGCACGTTTATAAACACCTCTGGTCATCATGGAGGTAAAAGGTGTCGTGAGATAAAATGGCGCACACGTAGTGACCGAATCCTTGCTCCAAGTATGGATTATCTTCTCAATAAAAGCCGCACTCACACTGTCTTTAAGAAAAAATAAATGCGCTTTTTTTTCTGCGTGATCGATGACAATCGACCAATCATATAAACCAAATTCTAATTGAGGTAATGTGCAGGCTTTAATGTTTGAGTGCTGAATTGAGTGTAAATCCAACCCATAATCATAGCTTACAAATCCAATTGCACCTACTGTAAAAGGTACATCATATTCAGTCGAAAACACTTTAATTTTTTGCTCAAGATAATCAAGCGGATTTTGCTTGATTATCGATTGCGTGTTATTTTTAATAACTAATGTATCGTTATCTTTAGCTTGTATACGCATGCTAGGTGTCGCACTCAAAATATCATAACGACCATCAGTTCTTAGAGCATTGCTGTCTAACCATACAGCGAAAGGATACTGATTTAACCAAACAAAAAAGGAGGAAACATCCTCCTTATAAGGTAACGACTGGTGCAGAGCATAGAGTGACATTCTTAGTCTCTAAAATTATTAAATTGCAATGGCAACCCAAAGGACTGATCTTTTAAATATGCAATTGCTTCCTGTAAATCATCGCGCTTTTTACCTGTGACACGTAGTTTTTCACCTTGAATACTTGCTTGCACTTTGATTTTTGATTCTTTAATTGACTTGGTCATCTTTTTTGCCACGTCTTTATCAATACCCTCTTTCAGTTTGGCTTCCATTTTAGCTTCACTTAAATTTGTATTCATCTCGCCAAACTCTAAGCACAAAATATCTAAGCCACGCTTAACCACTTTTGACTCTAAAATATCTTGCATCTGTTTGACTTGGAAGTCACTGGGTGCGGTAAGCGTAATAACTGTATCGCTTAGAGCATACTTTGCTCCTGTTCCTTTAAAATCAAAACGATTATCTAGTTCACGATTCGCTTGATCAACCGCGTTACTAAGCTCGTGCTTGTCTACTTCAGAGACAACATCAAATGAAGGCATATTAATTCCCATATACAAATTACAGTGTCGGAAAATTATACCCAAGTTACTTAAAAAAACTAAATTTTAGATACTGACCGCTACACTCATTCGAGCCAGCGACGTGATATATTTATGCTCACAGTGATTTTATCTTGATTGATAGTGGGTGTTTTGTTAAATTATCGTTAATTTATCGTTAAGCTCGATGAGCTTTCTCAATTTATAGGAATAAAAAAATGCCATCTAAAACAACTAAAGTAAGTTTGGAAGCGCTAGAGCTTATAAGAGCAAATTATCATGAGCACGCTGGCGATTTTCCACTTCAAGCTCAACTTATTTTAGACACTTTGGAGCAATACCAAAGCCTCGGCTGTGAGCTCGCTAAAGATTTTGTTATGTTATCATCAGCGCAAGAAAGCACACTGCACTTGTATACCCAAGATCAGCAAATCACATATCGCCCAGCATTGATAAAAGTTATCAATGAACTATACACAAAAAAGCTAAGCCTTGATAAGGCTACACTTGCTCAAATAAAAAATATAATCGTGGGTGATGGGGCACCTGATTTTGATCATTTATACGATATACAAATCCCAGAAAAAAATATTTTAATGCGCTACCTATGCTTTTGCTATGGTGTGGAGACTAAAACACATGATGATCTCCTGGAGAAGTTATGGGAAGTCTATCGCTCATCTTATGAAGCTGCTCAAAAAGCTACTCAGAAAAAGGGCAGAATTGATAGAGAGTTATCGTGTAGCGATGCCGGGCTGGTTGTAATCTTATCTCACAAAGACAAATGGCAGTGGCTAAAGCAAAAACTCGAGCTACTTTTGGATACGCCCAAAGGTGGCAGAGAGTCTTTTAGTGAATTTATTAATACAGTCGCAGGAGATGTATCACAAGAAGCAAGAGATCGTTTTATTGAAATGATGAGTCGCTCCAGCAATATTGACTGGAAACTAGAGAAAGTTCTTAAAATATTTTCAACACATATCCCCCAAGATATTGCGCAAACACTCTTCACGACTAAGGACGCTCTACTCAATCGTTTTCATATCTTGTATGAAGCTAAATCTATGGACAGTATTAAATATCTAAGCTTTGTTTTTGATTTATTGCCAAAGTTAGATATCACTGTACGTACTGAAATTATTAATGAAATGACCACTTTTCTAAAAACTAGAGCGGACATATATCCTACATCCTTAAAGTGTCATTTTTTAGGTAGAATCAATCAAATTAAATCCCAGTATCAAGCGTTATCAGCGGCTGAAATTCACGCTGAATTGAAAGAAGTGATTCAAAATGAATTAGAGCAGTGGACTCCTTTTATGATTGAGGATCTCTTAACAGATATAGCTGAGCCTGATGAAGTTGCTCCAAATGACGAACTTTTGGACGAAGCTATTTCTGATGAGGAATCTCTAAATAGAGAAATTCCCCACGAAGATACTGCTTTAGACATGGAGGAGCTTACACAAAATACGTCAGAGGATGTAGACCTTAATATTGATGATCAAGTTCAGCATCTACTTGATACACTCAACAATGACGAAGCTCTTTCTGGTGTTGGTTTTTGGCAAAAAATTAAAGAGCGTATTGAATCTTATGCAGTGATAGTTAGAGCAGCCTCGTTTGCTGAGTTTGCCCCTAGCTTAGCAGCAGAAGATATAGAAGACTTAGCTAATAGACTGACTGATATACTGTTTAATGATTATTGTTTTAGTAATAATCTACCCGCTCAGCTTATCTATCGATTATTAGAAACGCATAATAGCGGTCCATATCAGGACTCTATTAGAGTGGGGCATCAAGCGTATGATCTGTTAACATATCTGCCTGTAGATAGAAAAAGAGAGCTGATACAGCGTTTTATTCAAAAGTATGAAGAGCTGTATCAAATTCAATATAATTTAGGCGATGATGATGACTTGGTTCATAGAAAGATAGTCGCACTAAAAATTATCACTAACCTCGTACTAAGCCTAAGCTTTTCAGATATGCAACAGTTTGAGCCATCAATGAGATGGAAAATATACAGTATAGTGGCTTTTGGAGAGTTCGCAGAATGTGGGGTTGAAACACCAGAACACGTACTTAATTTAATCTACAATCCAGATGAAAGCTTTGAGGGTGCTAAACGTCCGGCTTTTCCACTGGATATAAGGGATGTGGTTAGTCCTCAATGGTTTCAGTGGTTTGGTCACGAAGAGTCATATAAAGAAGCGTGTTATCCAAAAGAGCCTAAACTGACTCGAGACGAATTAAAAGCATTCATAGAAAAGATCAGTGGCTACTGGCACTTGGGATCCAAAGAGTATGCTAGGCTTCAATCTGATATGTTTTTGATAGCCAGCGATGATGAGTTGTATCAGCAATTTTGTGTGAACTATCGAGATAAACTATTAACTGATTTCGCCGAGGGAGGCCATCTTTATAGTCATTTTAATAAGGGTGACATTCTTCCGGTTAATGAGCTTTATGTAATCTCCATGGTTGAAAACGCTAGAGCAATCTATTTAAGTCAGCAAGCATCCATTAGACAAGAAGTAGATGCTTCTACGCGTTTAAGTCAAAGTCGTGACGGATTATTTGCGACTAGGAAAGCTCTTCAAAAAGAAAGCACACCACCACCGCCGCCGCCAGTTGTATCCCCAAAATAAATAACTATGGGTCTAAGGAAATCATTCATGGTACAAATAGTTAAAGAAATAAAAGCTAAGCAATATGTTCAGTATCAAGGAGATGTTGTAATTGAAGGTGATATTGGTGCTGAAGTTATGATTGTCATATATAATGGCTCCCTAACTGTCAACGGAAATATTGGAAAACAAGCTAATATTACCATTGAGTCCACACCTAATAGCTATTTGCCTAAAGAATCTGGGCGCTTTTTTAATTGTGCTGTACCAAGAAGTACAACCCATGCTTTTAAGGCTCTAGGCTCTATCGGTGAGGGTGTTAAAATATTTACAACTATAGCCTCTGTAACATGCTCCGCCTCAATAAGAGCAGGGATTAAGGTTAAAACAACAAGTGGTGATATTTATCTATCGAATACGCCTAGAGATGCTGAACTTAACACTGAAAGTGGTGCTATTTCAGCTGGTGATGTAAGCGCTAAGGCCGTAGTTAAAACAATATCGGGAAATATTCAAGCTGACTTTGTTGCTGATAATACCGAACTATCAACCGTAAGTGGTGATATTAAGATAGCGTCAGCCTCTCCAAAATCTTCTCTAAAAACAATATGTGGGTGCATATACGAAGCGGGTGACATTTACCATAAAACTAATTCTACTAATGAGCTAAAACATCCCTTTGAAACGTTCCCATTTGATGATGAATTATTAGACGATGTTGCTACTACACTAGCAACATCGTCATTCAGACTGTAGAGGCATTTAAGCAACACTTAGTTTGGCAACGCTCAAAAACATGCATTACGAAATGATAGGGATATACCCCTATCCTTCCGTAAGGCAGGTTTTTAGACTTCAATATTTACTGTGACCTAAAGAGATTAAACTATCGTAATAGACTTTGTTATTACTCAAATTTAATCTCTCTATCCACAGGTAAATCTTTTTGTCTAACGTTATAGACAGTTTTAATAAACCTTATAGTTAGCTTGTAGGTTGAGCGCAGTCAAATATTCAAGGTTTGGATTTTTCGACTGAGGAATGGTTATTCCATTCCGATTGAGAAAAATACCAAAGATTGAGGATTTGGCAATGCTCAAAAACGTGCATTACGAAAGGATAGGGGTATAATCAACCAAACAAACACCAGCCTAAAAAAGAACAAAAATTATGTATCACACATTATTGTTTACCACTGATCTTCTAGAAGGTGCCGAAAGACTTTGCGAACAAGCCGTTTTGTTTGCCAAGCAGTTTAACGCCAAGCTTTATATACTTCATGTCGTTGAGCCACCAATAACCGCGCAATATGCACAAGCATTAGGCTTTGCTGAAATGATTGAACCACCAACTGAAGCTGCTAAAGCGGTACTTGATACACTTGCTGATGCCAATAATATCAAGGCTGATTACCGTATTATCAAAGTGGGTAGTGCTAGTCATCAAATCATTGAAACCGCTAAAATGCTTTTTTGTGATGCTATCATTATTGGTTCGCATGCATCGCATAATCCACTTCCAGAATTTTTAGGAAGAACTGCAGAAAAAGTCATGCACAGTGCGCCCTGCGATGTGATCACTTTAAAAAATCAATCTATGACGTCTGGAGATAAGTAATCATGAAGAAATCACCTTTAGGCGTTATTGAATATGGTTTAGCACTAGGATTTGTCTGGGGCGTTGCGACATTATTAATGTCTATAGCCAGCAGCTTTACTGAGCTTAGCCTTCCTTTTATCCACTTAACGAGTAATCTTTACGGTCATCCGTTAGGTATGTTAGAAGGTTTTTTAGCAAGCATTCGTGGTTTTATTGATGGTTTTATTGGTGGTGCATTTATTACACTCATATACAATAGGCTTATCTAAGCACTAAAACATATACATATAAGGAAATACCTCAATGCAAGCCTATTTGGTTTTTGCCATATTAATGTTAACCATTTTGCTTTTTATTTGGGGTAAATGGCGCTACGATACAGTCGCTATTTTTAGTCTCTTACTAATGGTCATGTTGCGCCTTATTCCAGCTAGTGAAGCCTTTATTGGATTTAGTAATCCAGCTGTGATTACTGTCGCTTGCGTGATGATCATTACCACTGTCATCAGTGAATCTGGTCTTGTTGAACAAGTTGCAAAACGTATAGAGCTCATCTCAAAAAAACCCGTGCTACACGTCGGTAGTTTGTGCTTTTTGACTGCTATTTTATCTGCTTTTATGAATAACGTGGGAGCATTAGCATTAATGATGCCCATTGCCATCAGTTCATCGATTAACGCAGGTCGTAGCCCCTCGTTAATTTTGATGCCCTTATCATTTGCATCTGTCTTAGGTGGCCTATGCACCTCAATTGGCACACCGCCCAATCTACTCGTTTCTTCTTTTCGTGAGGAAATCACTGGGCATGCGTTTATGATGTTTGATTTTACACCTATCGGCAGTATGATTGCACTCGTTGGTGTACTGTTTATTTCCATCATTGGCTGGCGTCTTATTCCAGCAAGACAAAAAATAACTGGTAATACAGAAGATCAGTTCCCCATTAATGACTATATCAGTGAAATTAAAGTACCTGAAGATTCAAAAGTTATTGGTAAAAATTGTTATCAACTTGAATGTTTAATTGAGGGTGACTTTTCAATACTTGGCCTAGTCAGAAAACGTGAGAAAAAACTATCTATCAAGCCGAATGAGGTATTACAAGCCAATGATATTCTCATTATCGAAGCCTCTCATGATGACTTACATAATTTACTAGAAGCAGGTCAACTAAAAATTGCAGGCGATGAATTAATCACCACAGAGCGATTAAAAGGTGATGATGCCAGCCTAATGGAAGCGGTCGTCACACCTGGCTCAAGAATTGAAGGTCGCTCATGGTCAAGAATGCGCATACGCTCACGTTTGAGCGTTAACTTATTGGCCATCTCTAGAAGTGGTCGAGCTTTTAAAAATCGCTTGAACCGTGTCAATTTAAATGCTGGTGACGTTTTATTACTACAAGGACCAACAGAAACACTTAGAGAAAACATTATCAATCTCGGATTGGTACCGCTAGCAGAGCGTGCAATTAAACTTGGTTTTAAAAATAATATGCTTTGGCCCGTGGTTATTTTTCTCGGTGCCATCTTGCTCGCAGCAGCAAAAGTCACCACTATCGCTATTAGCTTTTTATTGGCAATATCAGGAATGGTGGCGCTAGGTATTTTACCCATGCGTATGGTCTATCGTCATATTGACTGGTCCATCGTTACCTTGCTTGCAGCAATGATCCCTATTGGTGGTGCACTGCAAAGTTCTGGCGCTACAAAATTAATCAGTGATACCATTCTTGTCATTGCAGGGACTCACTCTCCGCTGTTGCTGATTGCTATCTTGCTATTTGTCACAATGACATTGTCTGATGTGATGAATAATGCCGCAACAGCAGTGGTGATGGCTCCTATCGCAGCCAGTCTCGCTCACAGTCTACACATGCCAGTCGATGCATTTTTGATGGCAGTTGCCATTGGTGCTTCTTGCTCGTTTCTCACTCCTATTAGCCACCAAAATAACACACTAGTAATGGGGCCGGGTGCTTATAAGTTTTTTGATTATTTAAGGCTTGGGATCCCCATCGAAATCATTGTATTGCTTATTGCTATCCCGGGTATTTATTATTTTTGGTTATAACACTTTTAAAGCTGAAATTGAGTTGAACTAGCTAACTCTTCTTGTATTAAATATTCGCTCTCTAATTTAGTGTTTAGATTATTTATTTCTTTCTCGATATGGGGTAATAATTTTGCAAACGTTGAGTTGCTCCTTCTTGCTGCTCTTCTAAAAAACATACCCTTATAATGTTCTTCCTCTCCTTTTGTCAGTTTTTCACGCAAGTCTTCTAGAAAATCCTTAACGTTTTTTGGATCTAAAGTACTATTAGGTTGTTTAGAATTTAAGAGTTTATTTATCTCTTTTAGTGCTTTAGCAACAAAAAATTTATTGTTTGTTTCATACTTTTTAAGCTCTTCTTCAATCACTTCAAGACTATGTTTAATATCTCTCATAGGTGAGAATTGAAATCCATGCCCGTTTCGCTCATTATTTTTTGTATCATAGGTTTTCTCGAGCTCTTCAAGGTTATCTACACCCAACACTTCATCTAGACCTAACTGAAAATCGCCTTGTTCAGTAGTTCTAGAATGAAGAAGTACGTTACTGTCGAGTCTATGGAGCTTATAATATTTTCCACCATGTTTATACGTCTCTTTTTTCGCGTAATAGCCCATGAGTGTAGATGGGGTGAGTGAGTTCATTTTTTCAGCGACTATGGCGCGCATGACCATCATACGCTCCTGTGCATTAGGATAATTTTTATAGCGAACTTTTATAGCCTCATCAAGTTCTTTGGCGAGGTCTTTTAAGCCTCGAAGTAGAGAATCATTAATACGATCACGATACTTATACTTAAAGTCATTAAGACTGGTATTACTAGGCTTGCCTGTTCTCTGATAGAAATATGCGGGTGTATCTGAAGATACCAATAAGGGTAAATCATTAGATAGTCTAGAATCAGGAGTGTTTATAGCTAAGCCTCGTTTACCCACGTCATTATCAGTATTTAGCATATGTTCTGAGGCATTTTGCTTTGGACCATCATGACCGTGCATGTAATATAAGTTAAAACCATTATGTAAAGCGGGTGCTTCTAGCTGCGAGTCTTCTGCAAAGGTAATGTTACCTGCATCATCGTGTGTTTTCGGTCTTCTGTGCCAAAACAAACGTGTAAGAGGATAGCTTTTATCAACAGGAGAGCTCCCATGAAAGAACTTTTTAACATTAGGATAAAGTGTACAACCATTGCTTTTTAATAAAGTTGTTTCAGCTTTCATCATAGAAAAGAAACTACCATCTTTTACAGATGCTTTAAAAGCAATATTAACTTTATCTATTGTTGCACATAAGGCCTCAATAGAAGAGTCATCATATTTGACCTTAAATGTTTTTGCTAACCCTTTAACCACTTCTAAACCAACCGGTGCATGCATTTTCAACGTCAAAGCGGGTGGCGTTATGGATTTATCAATGCTGTAATTGATTAAATTCAACGCCGGTAGATATGTCTCTTGGTAAAATGCTGAAATTTCTAAATCTGATACTAAATCTTTCTCTATAACTGCTTTTAAGTTTGTAAGTGACTTGTTATTTTGAATACCTACCACTTCATCTGATGAATGTGGAGATTCATTTTGCTCAGCTAAAAACCCACATCCATGATCCGATAAAGCAATTTCAAATGCTTGGCCTTTACTTTTAAGCATATTTAAAAGAAAGATCATGAATATATCATTATTCCCCCTATCATTAAGCTCATCACCAAGTAAACTCAATAATTGAACAGGTTTAACGGTAGAGGCGCTAAGAATGTCCTTAAAACACTTTAAATCATCGGAGGTTAAGTCTTTAGAATCTTTTTTATAGATCGCAACAAGTTGTTGATAACATTTTTCAGGAGTGTTTAAAGATGCATTATCACTCAACCCATTAAGCTTAATAATGCCTTCTTTAATCAAGATCCAAAGGAACTTGATGGCGTTACCATGTAAATCACCTAGGGATAATATAGCCTCCGGTTCAAGAGATGCTGGCTCACTAGGAAACTCAGTTAAATCAACGCCTGTTAGTGTTGTTACCTGATGTGGATTAGTCTTCCCTTGATTTTTCGCCATAATTTCGTGCAAAAAAAGATTTGATAGTTATATTATAACTCAAAATGTTTTTTTTTGCATCTTTTGTTATAACTTTAGATTTAATAAGTTATGTTTAAAACATATAGTATTACATGTGGCCAAATAAGAGCGACTCATATAAACATAAACCGCAAAAAACTCTTAACATTATGAAAAGAAAGAAGTTTTATCGCAAGCAAAGGTGTCTTTTGGTAAAGATGATGAAAATATGCGCGGGTAAAATGTATACAACTATAGCAACCACACCTGCTGGATAATGGTGTCAATGATAGTCGATTAACTCTCTGTGTGATGTCAAAAACATCTTTGGCATCGTAAACTAAGCCCTTTTTTGCATCTAAAAGAGGCGTTGATGTTTCTATCATCACTTGGCGTTTGGGTGACTTCTGCCAATCAAGGTAAGGCATGTCACCGTAAAGATAGTCAATATCCGCCGTCTTACATTGCGACATAACCGACTCTCCTATCAGAAGTAAGTCTTTTAAATCATCATCAATATTCTTTCCTACCTTATGAACAATCTCTTTAGGCAAAATCACATGATGAAACTGAGTCAACAAGCTGATAAGCGATTTCATGTTTAATGATATTTTTCTACCATTGGTGCTAGCACTAAATCGCAAAGACTCACCCGCCCATCGAATACCGGGATTCATTAAATTCAGTATCGATAGCCCTGGTGATGGAAGTAATTTAACCGGCTTTGCTAAATCATCCTCATTAGCAAAGTGACTCACAACATGGATTAAGTCATATGATAATCCCGCAACGCCTAAAGCTAAAAGCTCACTATGATTGAGTACCAATCCATCAGAAACCGTTGCTGGAATAATAAGCTTTATATTCATAATAATAAACTCGCATCACCGTAACTATAGAAGCGATATTTTTTATTGATGGCTTGCTGATAAATTTCTTGTGCTTTTTCTACTCCTATGAAGGCGGCAACCAGCATAATAAGCGTTGACTCAGGTAAATGAAAGTTCGTAATGATTGCATCAACACATTTAAATTTAAAGCCAGGGTAAATAAAAATATCTGTATCGCCTGAAAACGGTTTAAGTGCTCCCTTACTGGCTATGGTTTCAAGACTTCTTACAACAGTGGTGCCGACAGCAAAAACCCGCCCACCATTTTTTTTTGCCTGTTTTATTTGAGTGATTAATCGTTCACCCACAGTCAAATACTCACTATGCATTTGATGAGACAAAATATCATCTACTTTAACAGGCTGAAACGTCCCTGCTCCTACATGTAGGGTTAAAAAACCAATAGCAACTCCTTTTTGCTGAATGCGTTTTAAGAGCTCATCATCAAAATGTAATCCAGCAGTTGGTGCTGCAACAGCGCCTAGCTTATCAGCATAAACAGTTTGATATCGCTCTTCATCAAAAGCTTCGTCTTCCCTATCAATATATGGAGGCAAGGGCATATGACCGAAGGCACTCATTAATTGATATATCGTTTTTGGCCCATGTAATCGACAACAAAACAGATTATCACTTCTACCTGTCACTTCTATCATTTGCTCATCGATAAGGCAGCTATCGCCTATTTTTAAGGATTTGTTTGCTCGCATATGAGCAATAAAGGATTGATCAGAGGAAATACGCTCAACCAACAACTCAACTTTTCCACCTGTTTTTTTCTTAGCAAATAATCTTGCTTTCATCACCTTGGTGTTATTCATCACCAATAAATCATTCGGCTTTAAATAATCAAGAATATGATGAAATGTTTGATGGGTCGATTTTTTAGCGCGTCTATCAAAAACAAGCAAACGGCTCTCAGCCCTTTTTTGATGTGGATATTTAGCAATTAGCTCACTGGGCAAGTCGAAATAAAAGTCTTGACGCTTCACTGATCCTCTAGATTATAAAAAAGACAGGTCGCTATTATGCGTAAAAAATAACCTTTTCTCAAGCGCCTCAATCATGGTGCTACCTTTAAAAGAGGACTAATTAGTTAATCCTTTCTGCGGCTGCCCAATGATTCCAGACATTTTTTAGTCTATCTAAAGAGTCATAGGCCTCTTTTGTACCCTCACCACAACTTTTGCAATTCACAAAATAGTAGTTACTTTTCTGTTCGGGACGCTTTACGTGTATAATCTCCACTTGACTACGACACGAAGGGCATTGTTCAAATCCATTCATCAATATTTCCATATTCCCATTTTTTGTTGCTCAATTCTGCCCGAAAATTCAAAAAATAGCAAAAACCTGCAACACCCTTAAGAGCGCTTTGCTATCTTCGCCGCAGTTTCTGACGCCTCAGACCGGTCATCTTCCCGGTGTGAAAACATACTATGGACTTGCAGCGGCGACGCATCAGTCTCGGCCCGACATTTATCCTCTAGAAGCCCTACTAGTCCACACTCAGCAGAAAACGAAATAAAGTCGCCACCAAAGGAGCCTGCATCTTCAAAACACTTCTTCATTTCTATTGAGAAGCCAGCTGCAAGCGATTCT
>JAUICE010000095.1 GCA_030428185.1 Gammaproteobacteria bacterium | reverse complement strand
AGCGGCAGAAAATGAGAAGAGATAGCCTTAAAATATTTTTAAATTTTTGAACACTGACCGCTAGAGTCTTTTGCTTTCTCAATAAAACTAACGGTATGATAAACATTTAAGCCCATTTGCTTATGTATTGATTATGAAAAAAAAATTAAAGGCCTTACTGATTGGCTTTGGTCAAAAGGGAAAGCTTGTTTTCTCACTCCTCTTAGGACATGAGAGTCTGAGTATTACTCATGTTCTTTGTGCTAATCACAATAAGCTACCTAAAAATGATTTAGCACTTATTGAAGAGCATGGCCAAGTATCCGTAACCTGCTTAACTACACTCAGTAGTATTTTAAATCAGCATCCAGTTGATGTTGTGATTGTTGCTAGTCACGCTAACCGATATATAGATCTCATCAAACTAAGCATAGAAAACAAAACAGCGGTAATTACTGATAAAAGCTTAGGATTTAACAGTGGTGAGCTAAAAATGCTGGCAAAAGACATTAAAGCCACCAATGCCCCATTTATGATCTTATTACCGCACCGATTCGACCAAGAAGTGCGCTCTTTAAAAGAAAAATTATTTCAAGGTGATATTGGCACACCACACATCATTAAAATAACCAATCGCCTGCCTAATATTGACCCGAAACCAAATACCACTAACGCTCAATTCTATAAACAAATCAATCGTGATGAGATTGATCTGATTCACTTTATTTGTGGTGAGAAAATAAAAAAAATATCAACTTCTCCATTTAAAGATCCAAATACGAATCAAGATGAATCACTTAAATTATCTAATCCCATGCTCTCTATGACATTACACAATGGTGTTATTGCTATCATTGATTATATTCAATCATCGACGTTAGATTTTGAACAACGAATTGAAGTATTTGGCGAACGAGGAGTACTGCGCTGTGATAACTTATCGGAAGCTAAGTTGCATATGCTTATGTCTCTAAATGAACCACAGTCACTACCTTATTGGAACTTCATTGAGCGCTTTAAACAAGCTTATCTTCAAGCTCTCAATCATTTCCTTACTGGTATTAAGCACAATAAACCACTATCGACTAATATTGATGAGCTGATTACTGCAAATACTATATTAAAACATCTCGAAAGCACAGTATTAGAAAAAGTAACCCTTTAAAGAGCGTTGCACAATCGTGCCTATTGAAAGCACTGGCAACATAATATGAATCGCAATTTAGGATAAAGATGCTGAAACTACTCAAAAGTGACATGGCAAGGTTAGTATTATTTTTGCTTATTATACTGGCCATATATTTATTTTTTCAGATGAAAAGTAATCAGATGCGTATTTTAGTCTGGAATAGAACCAATAAAACGGTCACCGTGAATGGTAAAACGCTTACCCCAGAGCCTAGACATACACTGAGAAGATCCATCGACTATTTTGAAATATTCAAATTACCTGTAAAACAATATTATTTTGTTTACTTTGATGCAAATCAATTCAGAAAACGTGAAAAAAGTTATTTAGGTGTGCGATTACATTTTCATTTAAACGCCACCACAGCCACATTAGGCTGTCCTAAACAGCTGCACAAAGTACCCTATAACCTACTCACTTTTTTATACGACAAGAAAAAAAACAGGTACTATGCTGAGTGCTCTAACATCGATATGAATGAGTTTCTCAACAAACACCCCATTGGCGCTCATCAAGTCCCAAGCCGCGTTAACTTAGGCAGAAGAGAGTTAGAGCACCGAATGAAACGAATTAGCGTTTTTCGTGTCACGCCCGCGAACATTAAGATGAATATCATTAAGCGGTAAGCTGAAATTTTCATCGTTAAATATATACCCTGAGGTATCAAATTATGAGTCGATACCTCAGAGTATATACCCAGTCTACTTGGAAATAGAAGAAGGCTTGAAGCCCTAAAACTAGCATTTCCAATCAGTTTGGGTATAGTAATAAAAAATTTATTAACTACATGATTCATTATGAGTGCCATCCTAGATCAAGACGCTTTACCCATTAGCACATTTGCTGAAAAAGCATACCTAAACTATTCCATGTACGTTATCTTAGATAGAGCACTGCCTCATATTAGTGATGGTCTAAAACCGGTACAAAGACGACTCGTCTATGCGATGAGCGAACTTGGGTTAAATGCAAAGGCGAAATATAAGAAATCGGCTCGAACCGTCGGTGATGTATTAGGTAAATACCACCCACATGGCGATAGCGCTTGTTATGAAGCCATGGTGTTAATGGCACAACCATTTTCTTATCGCTATCCTTTGGTTGATGGCCAGGGTAACTTTGGATCACAAGACTCACCAAAGTCGTTTGCTGCCATGCGTTATACAGAAGCGAAGCTAACTCAATACGCAGCTAATCTCTTAAGTGAAATTAATGAAGGCACTGTTGACTGGGTACCTAATTTTGATGGAACCTTAGATGAGCCATCACTGCTACCCGCACGCCTGCCTAATGTGTTACTAAACGGTAGTATGGGAATTGCCGTAGGTATGGCAACAGATATCCCTCCCCACAATATGAAAGAGGTCGTTTCGGCTTTACTACTATTAATCGATAAACCAAAAAGTAGTATCGAAGAATTATGTACCTATATTAAAGCACCTGATTATCCTACACGTGCTGAGATTATTTCAACACCTGATGAAATTTTAAATACTTACAAAAATGGTACCGGCTCTCTTAAAATGCGAGCAACATTTACTAAAGAGCATAATGATTTAGTTATTACAGCCCTTCCTTACCAAGTATCTGGCGAAAAAATTATTGAACAAATTGCTGCACAAATGCAAGCAAAAAAGCTACCTATGGTAATGGATATACGTGACGAATCAGATCATGAAAACCCAACACGCATCGTTATCATTCCTCGTTCTAATCGTGTCGACTCTAAGGCGTTAATGTCCCACTTATTTGCAACAACCGATTTAGAAAAAAATTACCGAATCAATTTAAATATGATTGGCCTAAATGGAAAACCACAAGTTAAAAACTTAAAAATCATTTTAACGGAGTGGTTAAGTTATCGCTTAGATACAGTAAAGCGCAAACTAAACTTTAGATTAGAAAAAGTCTTAAAGCGCTTACATCTATTGGAAGGATTATTAACTGCTTATCTAAATATTGATGAAGTCATACGTATTATTCGTGAAGAAGATGATCCGAAAAGCGTTCTTGTGAAAAAATTTAAGCTATCTGAATTACAAGCAGATGCTATCTTAGATATGAAATTACGCCATCTCGCTAAGCTTGAGGAAATTAAAATTAAAACAGAGCAAAGCGAACTCAATGAAGAGCGTGAAGGTCTTGAAAAAACACTATCTTCTGACAGACGCTTAAAAACACTGATAAAAAAAGAGTTACAAGAAGAAGTTGAAGCACACGCAGATGAGCGACGCACAAAAATCGTCAAGCGTGAAGAAGCAAGAGCACTTAAAGAAGAAGATATGCTGCCTAAGGAGCCTTTGACGGTTATTCTTTCTGAAAAAGGCTGGGTACGGGCGGCAAAAGGTTTAGACATTGATGGCGCCTCTCTCAATTATAAGAGTGGTGATCATTTTAAAGCAAAATCACAAACGCGTAGCGATAAAACGGTGTTGTTTTTTACCAATCATGGTCGAGCTTACTCTCTGTCAGCACACTCCTTACCGTCAGCAAGAGGCCAAGGTGAACCATTGACAGGACGTTTTCAAGTGTCTCCTGGTGAGAGCTTTCAATCTTTATGTTCAAGTGATAAAGATCAAACTCTACTCTTAGCAAATGATGCAGGTATCGGTTTTATTACTATTGCTAACGCCCTCATTGTTAAAAATAAAAATGGTAAGGCTGTAATGAACATGCCAGAGCACGCCAATATGTTGCAACCCAAATTGATACAAGATATCGAATCAGACTTAATTGTCAGTATTACCAATGATGGACGCTGCTTGGTTTGTCATGTATGTGAGCTTCCTGTATTGAATAAAGGTAAAGGTAATAAAATTATCGATATCAATAAGGCTAAATTTCAAAGTCGTGCAGAATACGTACTTAATAGCCTGATTGTTTCACCCAAGCAAAGCATTGCAATAAAAGCTGGGAAGCGAAGCTTAACACTTAAACCCTCAGATTTAATGGACTACTTAAATGATCGTGGCAAACGAGGACAAAAGCTTCCCCGCGGTTATCAAAAAGTAAGCGAAATCGAGGTGGTATAACCCAAACCTAAGATCCTCAGTATTTTTTGATAAAATAACCACCATCAGAACATTTTTTTGCGCAACATGTCTATAATGATACATATGAGCTCATTGTTCGCTATATGAGCCATATGTGTTCTAAATACAATTATTTTATCAATGAGTTACGGAAACAGCGAGGTATTATTATGACAAGTCGTCTCTCCAACCAACATTTATCAAAAAAAATTCATCAACTTACACAACACCTCCCTAAAAAAGAAGAACTAAGCGGTCAAAGACAAGGAAGTAGCTATTATCGGAAAATAGCACCAGAAACGTTCCTCGCTTCATTTAAAAAAACACAAAATAAACTAGAGAACTTAGCTAACGATTATCAACTGACTACTGAGCAAAAAGACTTTATACAAGATGCACAGCTGCGCTTGGTTCAAGAAGTACAACGTGCCTTTGATCAATCTGAAGAGCACTTTAATGAATTAGATCAATTTTTGGATAAGCATTCATAAGATATGCATCTTGAAAGGGCAGGAGGATAGCTTTTTTAAAAGATTTGTTCCAGTAGAGCTATTTTTTACCGTCAACTTTTGATTCACGTGTATAAAAATGAATTCTGCCCTCTGATTCATCTTTAGATTGAAACATCGCACTATCAGCGCTTTTAATGATCTCATCTGAGTTATTACCATCATCAGGATA
>JAUICE010000094.1 GCA_030428185.1 Gammaproteobacteria bacterium | reverse complement strand
TTAGCTTGTAGGTTGAGCGCAGTCAAATGATTAAGGTTTGGATTTTTCGACTGAGGAATGGTTATTCCATTCCGATTGAGAAAAATACCAAAGATTGAGGATTTGACAACGCTCAAAAACACGCATTATGAAAGGATAGGGGTATATACCCTGCAATAATGATTCGTTTTGTATCGATATGTAAGTCTTTTTGATGTGTATTCACATAATCAATAAGTGACTTGGCATCCTCATGGGGACAAGGAAAAGGATATTTAGGACTTAAGCGGTATTCTAACATTAAGCCGTGACAGTCAGTGTGTTTGATGAGCCGACTAAAAAAAGAGTAATTTTCATCAAAAAGAGGGAACATAAAAGCGGTTCCAGGGAAAAAAATTACAAGTGGCTTTTTCGTGTTTCCTTTCGCAATAAAACGTGCTTGATTGCAGACGTTTTTTTTTGAAGTAATGGATAGTGACTGATATGGCAATAGTGGCTTGGAACTTAAAAATGGTCGGAATTGTTTAAAGATCTCAATCGTATCAGATAAAGAAGAGGCATTAGGCTTAAGTGTTAATTGCTCTTGCATTATCGATAAGGCCTTTTTAAAAAACTCTAGATCTGATTGGTTAACGGGCATATTTTTTCCTAATGGTAGCTTGAGCATTAACTGATTGATTTAGTGTTATTCACAATAGGCTGTTTCAGGTTCAAACGGCTATCTCAATCTTGTCTATTGAGTGTAGTAGACTTAGTAGCCATTAACGAGTAGCGCATAGAATTTTTTTAATCAAAAGTTGATTCTTCGTCGCTACTTACCACCTCTGGTCAAAACACTTTTTTTAATAATGTCTTAATATTCAATTGATAGAATGAGTGCTTTCAAGTAATAATCTGTCACTATAGTCATTAACTTCTAGTTGTTGACTATGAGTGTTATTGGAGGTGGTTTTATGGGTAAGGTAGTTTTATCAATTGACTATGATGGTTGTGGCGCGATTCTAATTAATTCTGGGAAAGTTGTAGGTGATAAGTATCATGAACAACTTAAAAAGCGCAGAATGAATCCCGATGGTTTAGATAACATCATCTTTTCTTGTTACAAATTATTTATGGATAAACTTGATGAAATTACTGAAGGTATGGAAGTGGATCTTTATGTTGGCTCAAATCGTCAAAGTAAAGAGCTAAATTTTCATAATATGAAGAGTCAAAAGAATGGTGATTGCTTTAAGAATTATCAAGAATTAGCGACACAAAAGGGATGGACTTTTAGAAAAAAACTGCTTGCTGATATTATGAATGCGGAGGGAGATTTTTATGCTCCACTTCGTCAAAATTCTGGTGAAGCAATGGATATTGCATTAGATGATTCAAGCACAGACACTCGACTTGATAAGACTATATTCGATAGAACCAAAGTACAGATTATTAAATGCCAGTTAGAAAGTGTTGGTAAACATCATCCAGATGAACCAGTTGATTTCTATTTTTTTGATGATGATGCCAAAAATAAAATTTTACCCGCGCTAAAGCAATATTTTACCGAGAATCCACAAGATATTCCCTCTAATGTGACGCTACACTTAGTAAAGTCTGATTACTTCCCTGCACTTGAAATGCTTTGTCGCATGCCTGGTGACCTGCGAAAAGATAGCTCAAAGGTCACAGAAGCATTTGAAACAGAACCATTATTAGCAGATAAACTTTATAAAGAGTATTCTGTATTTCCTAGGCTAGATATTAGCCAAGCCTCTCCTGACGAAGAGACTTGTGATGCGCCAATTTCTCTTACTTAAGCAGGAAGATGTTATACAATGCAACCAAAGTTTTATCAACTAGATACTCTATGTGACGCGTCGGATTTAATTTGAGGCATGGGAACATATGGATGACTATGTAACCATGCTGAAAATTAAAGCCAACATAGGGGTATAAATCAGTCAAAAGTGAAAAATAATTGCCTTATAAGTATAATTATGGTACATTGAGCGCTAATAGTGATAAAGATCATGAGTATTAAAGCTCTATTTTGCCGTGCTATTAAAACAATATTTTTTTAAGGTCTTTAAAGAAACTCTTTGGTACTTGAAAGAGAACGAATTGTTTTAAGTGTGAATAACAATTAATAACAACAGCGATGAAGCTCTATATCTCAGTCTATCTAGATTTTATATAGAAAGGGTGTTGTTATGCCGTTAGATATAGATAGTCGTTTATGTATACAAGGCTGCTTTGAGTTTGGCGCTGAAATTGCAAAAATCACAGTTCCCTCCAAAGACATTGACCGTCTATCAAAAAATTTTATTGAGCATATGCTTCCTTCTAATAATGGAGAGCATACTCAGGAGGAGGACAGGGCACGGAATACGTTACGCTCTTTTCTATTGAGTCCCGACGATTATCAGCTTGCTTATCAACAGGAGTTAAAAGCACACTTAGCACTCATGCAAGTTATTATCAATAACCAAGTCAAGTATAAGCTATCAGCTAATGATATTAAACTGGCTTATGCAGAGCTATATTCTATAGATCGCTCCACATGTGCACCAGGCGTTATTATTAAGACAAGAGGCGCTAGTCAGAGATTAAGCCTTAAAGCTTCTGGTGAGAGCTTAATGACGCAGTTAATGAATTACCGTCAGTCTATAGTTTTGGGTGCATACCAAGAAAATGAAGCTCTGGAGTATGATAGTGCTTATCACCCCCACTTTAAAAATGACTTATTTATAACGGCAAGGAATAGTGGTTATGGCGTGCGCCCACTGATTAGTCAAGATAGATATCATGGACATGTCAATGAAAAAACACGGCAAAATCTTTTATCTGCTGCGTTTAAAGAAAGATACACGGCAGCAAAAATAGTTATTTTTATATTGAATTGTATAAAAGATAGGCTGGAAGAAAAGGATTGTTACCGTGGTTTTGATGGTCAAGAATATACTGAGCAAGACTATGACAGGATAAAAACATTACTACCAATACTGTTAGAGGCAGAAGAAGCTCCTCCGAGCTTTTATGAGCTTTTTATCATGGATGAGGATGAAAAAATCAGAGGCATTAACTGGGAGTTTTTGGCTCAAAAATTAGTTCATAAGTTGATTAAGTACAAAGTTTTTAAAAAAAGTGTGGCTTATGAGGATATATTTCCTGCTGGTAATGAAAGTATAAAGATACTTGCTCAAGATGTCACAGAAGTAAGTTTTAGTCTATTGCTTTTGCCTGCAATAATAATGTTTAGCGAAAATCAAAGTGAAGAGCATTTAAATCAACTTATCACGCTAATACACAACATCTTAAAGCAGCACACTGAAGGTTTACGCATTATCGCCTTTAAAAGAATTTATGCCTTATGTCATGGAGTCATTGGAGAGATTGGAAATAATGAGGAAAGGCGTCTTATTTATAAAAAACTTATGACTCAAGAAGAAAGTGGAGTCTCTGTGTTGTCATTATTGACTGATAACAGGAGCGGGGCTGGTGATACTGATATATACGACATACTTATCTCAATTGATAACGATGCGGCCAAAGGCTATGCCGATATAAAAACCAAAGTTCTCTATACAAAGTGTTGTAGCGCTAGGAGTTGGTGTGAGAGCAAGCTGACAATCGATAATGTTCGATGGCTTATTAGGGGCGGTATTAGCGTCAAGGAATTTATTGCTTTAATAAGCGAAACAAAAGGTGCGGATGGTGAAACAGGGTTTATGTATGCGGCTTGCTATAACATTGGTTTGTTTCAAGAGCTACTTAAGTTTTTATCTGAAGCTGTAAATAGTGAGTCGAACGAAGAGAGCAGAAGAAGTATTAAAAAGTCAATTGAGTCTCTTTTAACGAACCTAAATAAAAATGGCGCGTCAGCATTATTTTTAAGTATAAAAGTTAGCGAGGATGATTGCAGTATCGAAAGCCTTTTAGCTGGCATCGATGAGGATTTAAGTGAAAAGTATCAAGTGGCGAAACGTGATTATAAACTTAGTGAGGTTAAAGATCGCTGGCGTGGTTATGCCAATAACTGGGAGCTGTATTTAAGCGAAGTTATAGCAGACATTAAACATTTAACTGCTATTGGTGTCAGCTTTGATGAAATCACCGAGCTAATGGGTGGGATAAAAGATATCAACGGTTCGACGATTCTAATGTCTGTTGCTTACAATCGACCAGACTTATTTAAAGTACTTTTGCAATTTTTAAAAGAAGCTTTAAACAATGAGTCAGACGAAGAGAGCAGAAGAAGCGTTAAAAAGTCAATTGAATCTCTTTTAACGACTCAAAATAAAAATGGCGAGTCAGTATTACTTGCAAGTATACAAAGTAAAGAAAGCGATGCTGAAATAGAAAGCATTTTGGGAGATATCGATGAGGGGTTAAGGAGAAATTATATTGATTGCGCACTTCATTATATTGAAAATTGTTGGCGTTTATATGCATATTATTATTGGCGAAGGGACTGTCATAAAATTACATCTGATATTAAAAAATTAACGGCTATTGGTGTCAGCGCTGATAAAATCATTAAGCTACTGGTTGAGGTAAAAGACGTTACTGGCAGGACGGCCATTCGGGCTGCTTGTGACCAGCCAGAATTATTCAAAGCCCTTCTTCAATTTTTAAAAGAAATACCCTTTGAAAATGCGCTTAAGGTTCTTGGTCAGCAAAAAGTTAATGGTTGCTCGGCTGTGAGTTTTGTAGCTCGTTACCAGCCAGACTCATTTAGAGCGCTTCTTCAATTTTTAAAAGAAATACCCTTTGAAAATGCGCTTCAGGTTCTTGAGCAGCAAAAAGTTGATAGTTGGTCGGCTGTGACGTTAACTGCTCATTACCAGCCAGACTCATTTAAAGTGCTTCTTCAATTTTTAACAGAAGCTTTAAACAATGAGTCAACCGAAGAGAGAACAAAAAGCATTAAAATGC
>JAUICE010000020.1 GCA_030428185.1 Gammaproteobacteria bacterium | reverse complement strand
CTGTCCTTTCATAATGCATGTTTTTGAGCTTCGTGAAATTCCGCTTCTACACTTTACTGATATGCGCTAGGTGTTTCTGGCGCCACTCCCTCTCCCCCTTGTTGGTCTAAACATTGTGGTGCAAAAAATGTTTGACTACGGTTGATACTAGATAGCTCTTGTTTGCTTTTTTGATATTCAGCTACAATACCTGCTTTTATCGCATCATATTCACTTTTCCATTCTACTGTTTTTTGTTTTTTATAAAAGTTATCAACTAGCCCTCTAACTTTATCGATACAATCTATAGCCAACAAGTCTGTAGAAAGCCTTGTGCTTATTACTTCGCGAGTCATTGGAGATAGCTCATTCCGCTCAAAACATACTTCTATGGCTTTTCTTTCATAAATATGGTTATCTTCAGCTCTAACGGGAACTATCATGTAGTCTCCATATATGGGGCATTTTGGCCAAAATTCTAAAGCCATTTGACAGACAGCATCCGTTTCAGCTTTCTCTATTCTTAAATCAACTTCCTCAATGAGTATGTCCTTTATTTCTTGACTTGAGTCATTATCATATAAATAGAGTTTCTGTAAGGTTTCTAGCTTGATATCAGGATGCTCAGCAAGTGCCTTTACGACTTTTTCATGACTACCGCGCGAGGCTTCTTGTAAAAGTGTGACTCCTCTGCTTGTCAAGGTGCAATCAGCACCAAAAGCAAGTAGCGCACGAACAATATCAAAGTAACCTTTAGAGGCTGCGTAAAAAAGAGGCGTGCATCCATCTTTTACTGCCTTATCTATATCCGCACCTGCTGCTAGTAATGTATAAACTATATCCTTTTTTCCATGATATGCTGCAACAGAAAGAGGCGTAAATCCATCTTTGTTAGCCACATCTTTATCAACACCTGCTTTGATTAGCGTGTTAACAGCATCAACATGCCCTCCAAATACTGCGAGATACAGTGGTGTCTCTCCTAATTTGCCAACCTTATTTTTATCGCCTCCCGCTTGGATTAACATATTAAGGACATCAACAGCCCCAAAGCGTGCTGCGCTATGAAGTGGTGTATACCCGCCGCTGTCAGCCTTATCTTTATCCGCATCTGATGTGATTAACGCTTTAGCGATATCGACTTCATTAAGCTCTGCTGCAGCGTATAGAGGTGTATACCCACCATTATCAACCCTATCTATATCAGCACGTGCTTTAATTAACACATTAACAACATCAGTATTGCCTATCTCTGTGGCGATATGAAGAGGTGTACCTCCAGTTTCAGTAGCTTTATTTGTATCAGCACCTTCTCCGATTAATCTATTAACGATACCAACCTGCCCTTCGAAGATGGCGACATGAAGTGGTGTATACCCGAGGCTGTCAGCCTTATCTTTATCAGCGCCAGCTTTGATTAACATATTCACGACATCTACATTTCCCACTCTTGCTGCAATATGTAGCGGTGTCTTTCCATCTTGACTTACTATATTTATCTCTGCTCCTGCTATCAGTAGCTTATCGATTACACTAATAAGCCCCTCTTGAGCTGCAACATATAGCAGCGTCTCTTTGTTTTTTTCTGCTATCAGAGTATCAACAATACATGGATATTCTTCAATTAAGCTAATAGCAAGACTTTCTCGCTTGAACTTCAATATGTAATACAAAATCGAATATCCATCTTCATCAAATTCTTTTAGAATCATTTCATTTTTTACGTATTTACTGATAAGGTGGCTGTCTTCAACTCCTTCTTCTAGAGATTGTTTGAGTTGTGTAGTTATATTACTAAACATTAAATGCCTCGCAAAAGCCTTAGATAGTATTGGGCAAATATTATACACAAGGGCTGCAATTAAGTCAACAACAACATTTTATTTTCAACTCTCGTGATATGGTTCGTGTCGCTTAAATGTGATAGTCATCTTAGTTTTTCTCTAAGGCATGAGCATTCATGAGGGAGCGTGAAATAGCACATGATAGAAAGAAACCCTAAACAGCATACCCGGCAAATATTTCATTGACTGACACTTGAGCTTAATCCAATAAATGGCGATTGAGCTTTTTAGCACAATGTTTATCTCAAAAATAATGCATTATATGCTCATAAAATATTTGGAGAAATATCATGACCTACCACAAAGAAACTGTGTTTATCAAAGCGATTCAATATATTTATAAGCATATTGATGAGCCTATTGAGTTACAAAAATTGAGCACGGAAATTGGTGTATCTGTAGCAACATTAAAAAGATTGTTTTTAGAAACAACAGAAAAATCTGTCGGTTCATTTATTCGCAAACTTCGTATGGAGCTCTCATTTAGAAACATTAACAAACAAAATGAGAGTATACTCGAATCTGCTTTAAGAGTTGGCTTTGATGACCATTCAGCGTTTAACAGGTGCTTTAAAAAAACATTTGGGTATACTCCTAGTGAGGCAAGAAAAAACTTAATATTGTCAGTGAACTAGAGGCTGTTGAATTAGAAGAGCCTGAAATCATTACGCTAAATGATATCAACCTTCAAGCATGTACCGCTCAAGGGTTATATTTTGAGGCCGCACCAAATGCATGGAAAACTCTTAAATTAGCGTTAAAAAACCAATTAAATGATGACTTTTCTGGAGCCTTTATTGGTGTAGGGCATGATAACCCGCATGAAGGTATTGTTCCTGAAAATAAAGTACGCTTTAGTGCAGGCGTCACTTTTATTAACAATGAGTTAGGCGCTGAAAAACTAACCTTATCTGGTGGACGCTACGCAAGATTCCACTTTAACGGAAAACCTAATAATTTAGGGCTTGCCTATCATTATATTTATGGGAAATGGGCTGATAGCATCTCAGATCAAATAAGTGACTCAAAGCCTGCGTTTATTATTTTTGACTCTATTCCAGAGGCAGAAAAAAACTCACTAGCGCTTATTCACGTGCCTATTGAGACACTATGAAGGCTATTTATCAACGCTCAAAATGTGCAGCTTGATTTCCATTGGGTATAAAGCTCATGTTCACATGGGCTTTATTATCTCAAGATTTAACTTTTATTCATTCTTCTTCTTTTACTTGATACTTCATTATCAACATCATTTTTAGCGGGATTATTTGCAAACACTCCCTGTCTTTTTAACAGCTCTGCATGCGATATGCTATTACGAGAAAGTGAGTTCCCTCCTGAAAGTACATCTGCTCCACCAGTTGAAAACGTTGTCATAATTGATTTTTTTATACTTCCATAATGTTTTGAAAACTCTTTTTCTAAGGCTGGCTTGTTGAAAGCATCTATTTGCAAGCGAGTATTATTTATCTTTGCAAGAGATCTTTTATCTACCTCTAGATTGCTAAGATTAAAATTTTTTCTTGTCATAGGCGAAGTAGGATTTGAACTGTGCCAATGTGTTATAGCCTCACGCTCATAGACATGGTATAGCTCATCATTAATGCGAATCGGAAAAATAATTGGTGTGTGCAAAATCGAGCATGTTGGCCAGTTTTCGATAGCCTCCCTGCAATGCTCATCTTGCTTCGCACTCTCAATCCTTGAGTCAATACACTCTTGCAATATATCTTGCATATTTTTTGATACGTTACTATTACTCGCACACGCCTGTAACATCTCTAGTGTCACTTCTGGATGCAACACCAGTCGTTTAACGACATCAACATGCCCTTTTTGTGCCGCTTGCATTAGCGGTGTCTTTCCCTGCCATTCAAGAGAAACATCTGCTCCAAAAGCAATAAGTGATTCTAAAATGTCGATATGACCTTCTTGGGCTGCTATAAATAATGGATTCACACCAATACTACTTGCTTTGTTTACATCAGCACCGGCTGCCAGTAGTGTCTTAACAACTTCAGTATGACCCTGCTCCACAGCTATATATAGCGGATTTTTGCCATCACTCCTCACTTTTTCTTTATCAACGCCTACTGCTAATAATGCTTTAACAACCTCAAGGTTGCCTTTAACTGCTGCAATCATGAGCGGAGTTTCGTTAGCATTATTCGCATTATTTGCATTAGTACCGGCGGCAAGCAATGCATTAACAACTTCAATATGACCCTCTTGCGCTGCCATAAAAAGGGGAGTTGAGCCGTCTTTTCTTTCTTTATCTTTATCAGCGCCTGCTACAAGCAATGCATTAACAACTTCAACATGACCCTCTTGCGCTGCCATAAAAAGGGGAGTCATGCCGCGTCTATTTGTCTTATCTTTATCAGCGCCCGCTACAAGTAATGCGTTAACAACTTCAAAATGGCCCTCTTGCGCTGCTAAAAAAAGTGGAGTTGTATCCTTTTTTTCTGTCCTATTAATATCAGCACCTGCTGCCAATAACACGTTAATAACCTCAATATGACCCTTTACGGCTGCGGTCATAAGCGGGCTACTACCATCATCAGTTGCTTTATTCACATCAGCGCGTGCGTTCAAAAGTACTTTAATAACTTCAACATTACCCTCTTGTGCCGCTACATATAGTGGAGTCATGCCTCCTCTTTTGGGCATATTTTTGTTAGCACCTGCATCTAGCAATGCCCTAACAACATCAACATGACCCTCTTGCGCTGCTATAAAAAGTGGGGTTTCAAAATTAGACGTACACATATCTACATCTGCCTTAGCGTCCAGCAGTACCTTAACGATATCGATATTACCTATTAGCGATGCCATAAGTAACGGGGTTACGCCAACATTACTTGCTTCATTTTTATTAGCACCGGCATCCAGTAATGCTTTAACAACACTAATGTGATTTTCTTGTACGGCTATGTACAGCGGAGATACCTTATCTTTTTTTGCTGCATAGATGCCAATAATTTCTGGATGCCTTTCAATCAACTTTATAGCTACATGAGCATAATTGCTCTTCAGAATGTAATATAAAGCTGAATGATCTGACTCGTCATAGAGGGTAGAGCACTCTTTATTCTCTGCAAAATAGCTAAGAATTTTATCATCTGCACTATCTTGCTTAAGTAATTCTCTTAAGTCATCAAACAACATCATAAGTATCCTTTGAGTTCTTTACGATAAATCTGCTTAAATAATATTCATATGTATATTATAGTGCCAACTTCTGGATTTGCTGAAAATGAGTCTTTTTTAATCTGAATTCAAGATAATTGTTTAAACAAAAACCATAGATAAATATCTAATCTATTGAAAAATAAGACCTTATATGATCTCATACGCTTCGATCAAAAAAAATGGATTCAATCAAAAGAATGTCTTAAGTGGATAATTTAGTGAAATTGCTTTGTGTTGTCGATGATTTTGGGCTCTTTCGCATCACAATATAATTCAATATTCCGCATGGTAATTTTTAGGCCATCAACATAATAAAATTCTGCGACATGTGGCTTAGCTAACCATGATAGGACTAGAAGTTGATAAGGTTTTGTTAGCGGTTCAAAATGCATGTTTTTATTTTTCATTAACTAGACTCTGTAAAACACGGACCATCTCTGAAATTGATTGGCCCGTTGTATCAATGACACTTCCTCCGAGACTGATGGTCTTGTCTCGAAGCACACTCGCCCAGCACAACATGTTTTCATCTGCAAGCTCTGGCTGTTGGCGTAATATAGAAAGTCTATGCATCCTTTCCTCGTCTGACACATCGAGACAAATCAACCTATAGTTGTTTATTTTTAGCGATTCGCACTCAGAAACAACAAACTCTGGATTATATTGCCCCTCAAAAAATATAACGTCTTTATCTTTTATTAGAGCTAATCTTTGAACCCATTTTTCAGTAGTCTTTTGCTGCCAAGACTCCAAAGAGCCGCATTCGGCTATCATTTCATCAAAGCTTGGAATACCGATGCTATCAAAGTAATAAAAATCAACCTTGACATTTGATAATGATTCCTCAAGCGCTTTCATGACACTTGTTTTGCCAGAACCTGAAGCGCCAGTGATAAAGATAATTCGTTGCTTAGTCATTTTTTTTATGCTTCAACCTTAATTGATTTAGAAAATCCGCCTTAGATTTAACAATAAACACAGGCCCATTAAACCTCTTCAATTCATCTATTATTTTTTCTCTAGATCGAGATGGAAAATGCCAAATCCAACGATAAAAAGGAATATTAATACGCTCTTTACATTCTGTAGGAATATCTTCTCGATGCCGATTATGAAAAAACTTAAATCGCCGAATGAATACTCGCCACAAACATCGATATCTCGAGACATCTAAAAATATGACAGAGGTAGCCTCTTTCAATCTTAACGGTATGGTTTGAGTATAATTTCCATCCATTATCCATGATTTTTTATTGATAAGTTTTGAAACAATTTTCTCCCACTCAGCGTTATCTTTTGGTGTCCAGTCCTTTTGCCAATAATACCTATCTAAATGAATCATTGGCAAAGCCATTTTTAAGCCTAAATATAGTACAAGTGTTGTTTTACCACTGCCCGCTGAGCCAATAATCAAAATCTTATGACCTAACAGCTCAAATTTATCTGTATCATTAGGCTCACTTTTCATAGATGAAACTTAAACCCATCATGTGTATTCTTAAAGCCAAGTGACTCATAAAATTGATAAGCGTCTGGGCGTTTCTTATCAGTGGTTAACTGTACTAAGTGACAATTTTTCTCTTTTGCAAAATTGATTAAATATTGAAAGAGCTTTTTACCGACACCTTTGCCTCGATAAGTCTTGTCGACTCTAACACCTTCAATTTGCGCACGTTTCCCACCTTGATAAGTTAAATACTGAATAATATTTAATTGCGCGCACGCTATGATTTTGCTTTGACATTTAACAACAATTAAAAAGGCATTGTCATCATGAATGATTGCATCAAATGCTGTGATATAACAGTCTTTGTCCTCACCAGAAGATTCACGCTTCATTCCTAATTTATCATCCACTAAAAGTCGAATAATAGAATCGAGATCTTCTGTGGTCGCTTTCAAAAATGTTAAGTCTGTGAAGTCATTCATTTACCAACTTCCTTCTCCTCTAGCGATATATCTAAAATATGGTAGTGCTTCTAATCTGCTTATGAGTTAAATGAACCTTCCAAACTCAAACAAATTGATAAACAACCCTATAACTGTATCATGAATGACTTCTAGCTTGGAAAAACAAATGGTTTTTCTAGTTAATCGCGTTATTATGGTGCGAAACGTCAGATGTTTGCTTTAAATTGCCTGGGTATTTCTTTTACCGATGAGATGTTTTGATGTCGGCAAGTGCCGCTCGTACGCACCCCAACCGTCAGTGAAGTAAAAATCAATATCAATTGGCTAAGCTTTTCTTTCAGCGCTTTGAAGGAAGAGTCTTTTCGAGGGCAAAATGATAAGCTAAAACATTGTGGGGGTGATGATCTATTGCATGCCACAACCAGCGCTGATTTTGTTTGTTTCTTACAAAACTCCACAGTTCATCAAGCTCAAATTATTCAACTTTAATGATATCGACTTGAATAGTGGCGTTATTATCCTGTTTTTCTTTCAAGTACACAGTGTTTACTTCATATAATTTGTGTCTTATTTTTTTTAGCTCACAAATGACTGTATTAATCCCAACACCTAAAACTCGAACTGTATCTCGCACACCGCTACCGTTTAAACTCATCTCAATAATTTTCTTCTTAACTTCCGGTAGGCGACCCTTATAACTGTACTTAAAATAAATGTTTTTTTATCACACATATTATCTTTACAGCGATACAGCTGCTTTCCCTCGCCTGTTAATCCAGATTTAATAACTTTAATGCCGCCGCAACCGGGGCATGTCACATCAACATTCGCCACTTCATTTGTTCCCTGAAAAAAAAGAAATTCTACTAAAATTACAGATTGGAGGCACTACCTAGACATCTTGTTCACCGCTTTGTTACTTCTAGAAGTATAACAAATCAATGTCCGTTTTTTCACAGTAAGATTAGCCGAGTCTTACCCTCTCAAGGAGGGTACTCAATTAATATATCCTTAATAATTATCAGTTAAAATTCAAACAATTTGTTTAAGGTTATGAGGATAGCGTTATGCCTAAGGGAATTATTATCATCTTCGGTGACTGCCGTGAACCCAATGCTAAAGGAGATTACCAACTTGCCGCAGCTCTTGGCCATGACTTTGTTAAAGAAATTACAGATCAGAAACTATCTCATCAAGTTGAGGTTGTCTTAACGACTTCAAGCGATGCAATACACAAATACCATCAGCTATACACGCCTCTAAATACTACTGATATGGGCTGCTACTTAGATGTTATGGGTACCCCCATCCGCACTCAGTCACTAGAAGATTTAATCGACCATGATGAAAAGATACTTGCATTTATCGATGCTAATCATTGCCGTGGTCCAGTACAGGGCGTGCTTGAGCATGTACTATCACCCAATACTAAAGTCTTGGCTATTTACGGCCCACATCAACCAGACTTTGGCTCTATGCCACAGCCTATAGTACATGCAAGCTTTGATGGCGGACGAACCGGCAGAGAAATTTATAACTATTATCAACGTAGTATGACTTTTTATAGTGAGGGTATAGGAGGAAGCCGTCTAGGTGTTTTAGTGCAACCTATGTCAGAAGTAACCACAATGGACTCTGATCAAGAGAAAATATTCAAGCCTTATCCAAGTGGAGATTATAGCTTTTTATATATGAGTGCAAGCTTTGGAAATCTAGACCAGCTACTCAGTGAATTTATTAGTCTATCGCAAGCTAAAAATTTTATATTTGTTGGAAACTATGAAAGCGACTTTAAAAAAGCAGTGGTTAGACTTCCCTACGCAGCTCACTATCAATTAGATGATGGGCGAATGGGTGAGAATGTTAAACCGGGAGATCCTGTAAGTTTTCATTCTTATAAATCAATTCCAGCAAATGTGATGCGATATTTAATCAATGACTCATCCACACTAATTGCCGTAACCGGAGCATCAACACTGCTAGAAGCCCTACTTGCCGGTAAAATTCCCTACTATCAAACCACTAGAACAAATCAAGTGCTGGTTGATAGTTTTCAAGGTGATGTTAAAAGGCGTTTAACTTCTTCAACTGCAAGTATGGCTATGCGTCAAAACGTTATTGAATTATTATCCATTCTATTTGCACCAAAACCCTTAGGGTTAACAGATAAACGGCGTGCTCAAGATTTACTAGCACAACCTAATATCATCAGCCTAACCTCAGCCATTTCACGCACAACTATTGAAAAAGCCAATGGCTCTATTGCCCGAAAACTATTACCAAGCATTCTAAGCAAGGGCAACCCTAATGCACTAAATCAAGTCAATCTAGCTTGCTTTAAGTTAAGAAAGCCTGGTGAATATGTTAACCCTGATTACAATAAAGCATTAAGACGAGCGGCTTTTTGGGGGAAGTATTTTGAATTAAAAATTTTATTAACACATGCTGCAAGTATTAGCTTAGATATCAGTAACGCCGATAGTAAAAGCCGGATGCCATTACATTGGGCCTTAATAGGAAGGCAATCACAAGCTGCTCTGGCAATTATCGATTCTGGAGCTAGTTTGTCTCGTATGGATATTGATGGGTTAAGCCCTCTTCATTATGCTTTAACTAATGACTTGATCACTGTGGCAACACAGCTTATTGAAATGGGCGAAACAGTAATTTCCATACAAGGCGATCATGAAATAAATATTAATAGTGCTGAGGATGAGCTGCAATGCTACTCACCTATAGCCAGAGCGTGTATCGCCCGGTGTATTAGCATGGAAGCTTCAACTTAAATGGTAATCATACGCTTCAACAATAAATAGTGGGATTTTTATTAAAAATAGCTTTTTTGAGATTAGTAATACGAAGTGACTCCGTATGAAAACATATGCATCTATACCATTTTTGTTCAAACATTGTATAATTAGCGCCCAAAAGTTCAGTTAAGTCAAGCTAGCGTTATTTATATGAGGATCACACCATGCCTTTTTCTATGTTTCAGGTTTTCACTAAACTTTTTGATGACCAAACAATAAGTCAATCTGATGAAGATGCTAAACGAATTTATATCACTGGAACGTGTAATCTTAAAGAGCAACAATTACTACAATCGTGGTTAACACAGTCAGGACTTAGCATTGACTATAGCCAGCAAAAAACAGTTAACTGTCCCGTGCGACGCTTTTTCGAATCTAGCTTGATGCTGGAAATACTAAAGAAAAACTTGAAATTACTAGATAAAGATTTACTACATAAATTTTCCCAATCTTGTTTTAATGCTATGTCAGATGATTTTAGAGAGATTGTACCTAATACTATATTTTGTGGCGGGGATTTATCTTATTTTAAAGGGATGAATTTATCAGAAGCTGAATACACAAAGACCATTAGCAAATTAAAAGATGTAAAATCGTTTGGGGAGTTAATCGATAAAAGCAAACCTCTATCACAAACACAGCAAGATACCTTATCTCATTACAAACAGTTGCTTCTTGAAATGGCCAAAATGTCTTTTTGTGCACTCGGCGTAGTTTTACCCAATAATGCTGGATATCCAATCAATATTTATGGTAAATCAGGAACCATTTATGGCCCAAAAGAAAGAGGTAAGAAAATAAAAGGAGAACCTTTATCTAACGACCATCGTCTACACCAGTCAGTTCACTCAATGAATCTTGGAATTTTGCGTAGCACCATGCCTATACCGCAATACAATTGTTCTTTAAAAACAGATAAACCTTCAACATACACGCGACCTGTAGATAACTCAGATATCTTAGCCGGTGCCAAGTGGCCAGAAATGATTAAAGCGAAACAAATTATCCCGTTTGTTAACTCCATATCAGGTACATTTTTAATTCTTCTACGTTTAATCGCTTATTTTCGTCGTGAAGAGCGTTTTGTTTATGAAGAGCATGAAGCGCAGCTCATTATATTGTTACGTTGTTATATTGCATTTATGATTCATAACGCTGGTGGGCATTGTATAGAAGAATTCACTGCTGTATTAAAGGTAGAAGAAATTCAAGAAGAATTGAAACACCATGCATACAAACTATTTCAAAGCATTGATACCAATACTCTGTTTATTAAAGACCATGAAGACTGCTTTAAAACAGCACTAGAAAAAACCTGTAGATACAATAGAGCTATCATGGCTAAAGAAGCAATGCATCAACAGTTTTTCAAACAATACCAAACGGTTAAAGCAAACCTAAGCGATCATAAACAAGAGCACAGTGCACAGACAGCATTGCTAAATACTCACCAAAACATGAAATCTTCTACATAAGCTATAGACTCTGAAGCCCCTTCATATTTGGAACTTTTCTTGAGGGCGCTAAACCGAGCAATCATCTAAATAACTTTAAAATGTTATTATAAACTGTTACTGTCTACCCAATTTTGAAAGGAGGCAGCGATGAAATTATCAGATTTAACAGTAGACGAGCAAAACGATCCCAAAGCGTTGGCAAGACTTTTTTCTAATCAGCCAAACTTATTAATGAATGTTGAAACCTGTAGGCAATTAGACACCTGGATACAAGAAAAAAATCATCCCGCCGTTAAATATGCTTTATCTTTATTAAGAGAGATAATTTTAGAAGATGACAAATGTAAGTATGATTTAGCAGAGCAGTTTTTCATTATGAATGAGTGTGGTTTCTGCTTTGATGATATCGACATAGACTGTTTGGGTGAATTTCCTGATTTAGAAATATTTAATCAATATTTGAAAGATACCGACACTATCCTTCCTATCAATGATGAAGATGAATATCGAGGTAAACTTAGTGCTATACAATATATAAGTAACCCTAAAGAAAAACTCCACCCTTTACTTTTTATGTTGTACAGTCAAGAAGATCCTTCTCCTAAAGCTATATCGTCATCATCACAACACTATCAGCAAGCGGCTATTATTATAAGTTATTGGAAGAAGAGAGCATGTCACAAAACCGATACTGGAACTATGTTTCAGCGTTTATTGACTGCATTTAAAGAAATTCCAAAGTTACCTACAAAGGAGCATGTTTCTGTGAACGCCTCCAACTTAAGTAGCTCTATGAGTCGAAGTGGTATCTTATTAGCTAATGGTAAGGAAATGCGCGAACGGCAAAGCACTCTGCCGATAAACTTAAGTCATTCATAGAGAGATGGTTCATACACTTGTTTATGATCGATTTTCTAGAAAAAAATTCATTATCCATGTTGCTAAAAGAGTCGTATCAGGTGTATTCGATAATGACTCTATAAATGATTGATAGATGGCTTGTTGAAATATATGCTTTCTTTTATCGATTAAAAACTGCATGTAGTTTTGATTGAATTCCGGATGTCCTTGAATGCTAAGAAATATATCACTAAACTGAATCATTGAATAAGGACAGTGTTGAGTTTTTGCCAAAGCCATCCCCTCTTCTGGAATTGTGAGTACTTGATCTTGATGGCTCATATAGATGTTAAAAGTCTTTTGATAAGGACGCATCCATGATTGTTGATGAACAAGCATCGTATTAACGAGCCCCATACCCCATCCATTGGGGGCTTTATTGACGATACCGCCTAGTGCTTTAGACATCACTTGATGACCAAAGCAAACACCAACGGTTTTTATTTTTTTAGACCAAAGTACTTGAATAAAACTGAGTAAGGATGCAATCCAGGGCTCTTGATCACAAACACTAAATTGACTACCAGAAATTAAATATACATCACACTCAGCTGTATTTTGTGGAAGTTCTTCAGCAACAGCATTATAGATCTTAAGCGTTATATCCTTAGACACTAACGTAAGTAAACGTCTAAACATATTCGGATAGTCACCATATTGTTCAATGACCTGTGGTGTTAAACAATCACAGTTGATAAGACCTACTTTTAACATCAGTTGATGACTCCATCTAGAGCTGCTAGCAATATTTTTTCATAATCTACAGTACTAAATGTTATTGGATTACATAAAGCAGCGGCATCTTCAGTTGCCATAATGGAAATTCGATGTATTTCATTATCATCAATACCAATATCCCTTAATTTTGGCTCAATGCTTAGCTGTTGCCTGAGCTCAAGGATCCAATCGATAAACCCGTTAAATCCATTCTTAATTTTAAGAAATGCAGTTAATTTATCAATTTTATCCTCTATCATGTGTCGGTTCGCTAATAAAATATATGGCATCAATATGGCATTTAAGCGCCCGTGATGCGCATTATAAATAGCTCCTAATGGATGAGACAAAGCATGCATCGCTCCTAAACCTTTTTGAAAAGCCGTAGCACCCATAGCAGAGGCGACAAGCATTTCTGTGCGCGCTTTAAGTTGATTGCCATCAGAAAAAGCTATAGGTAAATATTCTTTTACCATAGCCATGGCTTCTATGGCTATGCCATCTGCCATTGGGTGATACCCCTTAGCACAATAAGCTTCTAAACTATGCGACAGTGCATCCATACCGGTTGCTGCAGTAAGAGATGGCGGGAGACTGGTGGTTAATTTTGGATCAAGAATGACTTCTCTTGGCATTATCTGTGGATGAAAGATAATTCGTTTAGTCTGACTATCTAGGTCTGTTATGACCGAAGCACGACCAACCTCTGAGCCAGTTCCAGCCGTTGTTGGAATGGCAATACTGGGGGCAATGCCATTGAGACTAGCTTGAGACCAATTATCGCCTATATCTTCAAATGCCCAAAGATCTAACGATTGACCACTCATAAACGCAATCGCTTTACCAGCATCTAAAGCTGAACCACCACCAAAGGCAATAACCCCATGGCAACGATGTTTCTGAAACACCTCTACTCCTGCATTCACATTACCTCTTGTTGGATTCGATTGAATGTCAGAAAATAAATGGATACTTAATCCTGACTTCTTCCATGATGACACTAGATCCTGGCAAACGGGGAGTTCAGCGAGTCTAGGATCGGTCACAAGTAGCATGTTATCTAAATTCAAGTTATGGCATAAATGACTAAGCTCATAGGCCTTACCAGAGCCTAAGTGAATAGATGTAGGATAATTCCAACTAGCAGTTAAGGTATCAATCATTATTATTCTCAGTGCTTAATATAAAACGATTTAGGCTGTATAAATTGTTGAAAGCCAAGCTCAGACAATGAGCATCCCCTGCCCGAGTTCTTTACTCCTGTCCAAGCTAAGCTAGGATCTAAATAATCACAACGGTTCACAAAAAATGTTCCCGTTTCTAATTGATCTCCAATCGTAAGAGCAGTTTTTGTGTCTTTTGTAAATACAGAAGCAGTCAGACCATACTTGCTATCATTCATCAAGCTAATAGCTTCTTCATCACTATCCACAGCCATGATACATACCAACGGGCCAAATGTTTCTTCTTGCATAATCGGCATTTGGTGATGCACATTAACTAAAATTTGTGGTGCAAGATATGCTGTTTCCGGATTGTCGTACTTAAAGGTGGCAGGATCTATCAAAGCCTTAGCACCTGCTTCTATAGCTTGAGTGATTTGTTTACGAACGAAATTCGCAGCCTCGATACTAACCATTGGACCTAAGGTGACGTCTGGATGATCTGCTGGGCCCAGCTGATACTGATTAACAAATGCTTGCGCTTGATGAATAAAGTCATCATAGCAAGAACGGTGAACGTAAATACGTTCGATACCACAGCAAGACTGACCAGAATTAAAAAATGCACCATCCATTGTTGTCGATACCGCATGCTCTAAATCAACATCAGAGCGAACATAGGCAGGATCTTTACCTCCTAGCTCTAGACAGATGGGTATAAATCTACCCACAGCCGATTGCTCTATATGTTTGCCACCACCTACAGAGCCAGTAAACACAATACCATTGACTAAATTAGATTGAATAAGTATTTCTGTATCTTTGTGAGTTAAGTGTAGATATTGAAATACTCCTCTTGGGAGACCTGCCTCTTCAAATGCTTGATAAAACCGCTCTGAGACCAGTGGTGTTTGCGCTGAATGTTTTAGTATCACTGTATTTCCAGACAATAATGCTGGAATAATACTATTTATCGCCGTTAAAAAAGGATAGTTCCAAGGCGCGATAATCAAACACGTTCCTAAGGGAACTTTTTTTATAAATCTTTCTAGTCTTTGCTCTGAATCAATATTAATTGTTAATAAAGCTGAATCTGCTATTTCAATCATATGGTGTGCGCGTTGCGCCAATCCATCTAGCTCACTAGCGCCATAAGCGATAGGTCGTCCCATCTGCCAGCTAAGCTCATTTGCAATCTCTTCTTTGTGGGAGAGCAACTTTGAGACAAATGACAAACATAGTGCTTTTCGCTCACGTAATGATGTCTTTTGCCAGTGCTCTTTCATGGAGCAACTTAACTCTAGACAGTCTTGAATTTCTTTGTCGCTAGCATATGATCGCTCTACATAAATGGATTGATCAATTGGGCTAATGACTTGTAAATTAGTTTTCATTGTCACCTCTAAATAATTTCAAAGTAGCGATTTAATTCCCAATCTGAAATGTGGGCATTATATTCTCGATATTCCCATTCGCGCGTGCTTGCAAAGTGATGAACAAATTCACTACCAAATAGACTATGCGCTTCCTCAGACCTTCTGAGATTATTAGCTGCTTCGAGTAATGTTTTAGGTAAAGATAATTCCTCGGGATGTTCTGTTTCATAAGCATTACCTGCGACTGGTTTTTGCGGATCAAGTTTATGTTCAATACCATATAAGCCTGAAGCCAGCGCACAAGCCAAAGCAATATATGGATTCGCATCGGCTGCTGCTATACGATATTCAATACGTTGACCAGTCTCTCCACCTGGAATAACTCTTAGAGCACTTGTGCGATTTTCAATACCCCACGATGAATGCGTAGGCGCCCAAAATCCTGGGATAAGTCGTGTGTAGCTATTAATTGTCGGTGCAATCATGGCCAGAAACTTAGGCATCAATTGTTGCTGCCCTGCTATAAAGTGCCTTTGTAACTGACTCATTCCATTGGCATCTGATGCATCGTAAAAAGCAGACTGTTGTGTTTCCTTATCTATAAGAGAAATATGAATATGTCCACTTTGTCCAGGATACTCTGGAGACCATTTTGCCATGAACGTAGCCATCATTTGATGACGCTGCGCTAACACCTTTATAAATGTTTTAAACAAGGCTGCTTTATCTGCAGCACCCAGCGCATTATCCTTAACTAAGGCTGCTTCAATCACACCTGGACCTGTTTCTGTATGAATACCTTCAATAGGAAAATTCATAGCCTCACTCATATTCATGATTTCATGATAAAGCTCAGCATAAACAGAATTACGGATCATTGAATAACCAAAAAAATCTGGAGAAATCGGCTTTAAATGACGGAATCCTTTTTCACGTACACTATCAGGGGTCTCATCAAATAAGAAAAACTCATATTCAAAAGCAGCAATGGGCTCAAGTCCCATTAAGTGTGCTTTATTAACAACACGTTTAAGTAGCGAACGAGGGCAAATACTCTGGGCATCCCCTTGGAACTCAGCTAAAAATAGTAGTTGATCTGGTTCAAAGGAAATATTTCGGCAACTACTTGGTATAATATTCACAGGGGCATCTGGATATCCTGTATGCCAGCCAGTAAACGCTACATTGTCATACAGTTTATCTTTACTGTCCCAACCTAAGACTACATCACAGAAAGAAAATCCTTTTTCAAGCGCTGAAAAGAACTTGTCTTTTCGCATATACTTGCCACGCATAATCCCATCGATATCAAATAATCCTACCTTAACGTGGTCTAATGTACGTTGCTCAATAATATTCCTTGCATCATCGACACTCTTGACATCCCTTGGAGTCAGCATTGCTCATCCTTTTTATGTTCGCACTGAAGGCGATCATACTGTGATCTTTTATATAAAAACAATGATACTCAAGCAAAATATTTTTACTCAAGGAAGATCTATTAGAAAAGAAGAATCATTGAAACCTAAAACAAATATTTTTCATAGTGCACGTTTTTAAGCATTACGAAAGGATAGGGGTATATCTTAAGCGTTAATTTAACTGTTTTACTTACTAATTCTAAATACTACTGGTGTTGTTAGTATCAGGAGCTGTACTAGCTTGCTGAAACAATTCATCTGTTGTTATTCCTATAATCTTTGTATATTTTCCAATGATTTTCTTGGCTTCATTATCACCTTTTAAGCTTTCTATTTCTTGACTTGTTAGAGATACATCTTCCTCTCCACCTATCCAATTAGCCATCTTAGATATACTATCACTCTTATGCCTAGGCATTGATGAATAACCGACTCGACCTCTTCGAAAAAATCTTGGGCGTTGAGAACCCTCCTCCACTGACTCACTATCAATCAGAGTTTGTGCTCTTTCTTCAAGCCATGACTTAAAAAAATCATTAATAAATTCACGATGATCAGATGGATTAAAATTATCTTTGAGTAAAGCTAAATATTTAGCTTTTTTGAATTTTTCTTTTGGAATACAGTTTAAAACAACTTTCAAACTTTCAAGGTTAACTTGTTGATGTGACTGTTGAAATCTATCAAGCAACCGGGTGTTGTTACTACCGTTTTGCTTTAATATATGTATACACTCTTTCGGAGTAAATTTTTTAAAAATATGCTCGAGTCGTTCTGGATACTTACTCATTAATAGTTCAACTAGAAATATCCCATCTTGAGTAGGTTCAAATAACATCAGCTCACACTGCTCTTTATCTAGCATGTTTACTATTTTTTTGAATTTCTCAAAATGTTGAACTTCAGAAGCAGCTCCTAAAAGAAATATCTCTATTCGACTTCTTCGACTTGACTCTGATTTTAATAAAATACACTTTAAAACCTCTGAACTTGATAACAGGCCTAGAACAGGTTCTATATACTCTTGATGAAATAATACAAAATCAATATATATATTAAAAGGTTCATACCTCTTCTTTAAAACTTTTAATCGTTGCTCTTCAGGATAACATTTAAACACTGCCCCCAATATCTCTCCAATACTATGCTTTATATCTGCTAATTCTTTTTCAGTATCTGAGCTAATTACGTCTTCAAAACTCTTAGCTGCTTCTACAGATATCTCCCCATTTTCTACACGCTTTTTAAGTCCTTCAAGTGCTTTATGTTTAGTGATAATTATCCGCTGATTCATCCTAGTATACGATGTTCTTACTATACGTTGAAAAAGCGTTTGTCCATATTTATCCTTTCTTTTTATTTGCCTTAATACATCATCTTCCGGGCATATCTCTAGAAGCCTTTTTAGAGACTCAGGATTATCTGAAGCTTCATGCCATATTGAATTTGATTCAGGTCTAGGCATAGGAACTGTATCAAAGTCAATATACTCTCCTTTAAGGACTAACAATTTTTCGTCGTCCGTTAAATATGATAAAGCAATCTGAAGCGTTTCTGGATTTCTTGCGGAGCAAGTTAAAAATGAAGACAAATCAGTTAAAGAGTAATGTTTAAAAAGTGTATTTCTGTCATCTTGGTTTAATTGTTCTAAGATAAGCTTAATTATACTAGGATGGTCAACAAGCTCTTGAATCACAAATGAACTCGTAAACCCATCACTAGGTAGCATAGATACCATTAAAGATAATAAATCTTTAGAGTTAAGAGCCTTGATAAATGTTTTTAGTCGTTCCTCATCTTTATATTGATAGGTTAATTGACTTAATAGTGGCGTATGAACAACAAAACCATCTTTAATATGGGCAGATAATAGTTTCGATAGTGTATTACTTGGCAAATCCTCTAGGAGTTCTAGAGTATCATCTCGACTAAGTTTCTCTAAAATTTTAGCAGTGATGGAATGTCGGTCTGAGCCAACAAAACAAAGGACTTCGGAAGCATTATCGTCAAGTTTTATAATAAAATCTTTTAATAGTCTTTTATCTGAAAAGTTATTTGTTAATACACTAAGCACTGTATCCCCTCGACCAAACCTAATTTCGGCTGACAAAATTATAGAAAGAGCGTCAACTGGTAAATCCATTAGAAGATCGCGCGTATACTCTAATCCATACTTATTAAATATGGTGATAATTATAGGAGCGCCAAGCTCGTCATACAGACAAAGTGCTCTTGAGGCAAAAGTACCCAGCTTGTTTACAATGACCTTAAGAACATCTTTATCGTTCATCAAGCATAGAATGTTATCCTCGCTATAATAATCCTTCCATAAAGACAATAAGTGAGGAGGTTCAAGCACTTGTAGCATTCTCTTAAGCGCATCAGTATCCTTATATTGATTGGTCACGTAGCTGAGTAGATCTTGATTATTCACACGAACTTGCCTAATTAAGACATATAATGCCTCACTTGTTAAACCTTCCAGCAAACTTCGCGCATAAGCTATATCAAACTTTTCAAGTATATACTTTATCGCGGACTGACCTATGCTTGTTGTGGATGAAAGTAAATCTATCTGCCAATCTGGACTATCTAATGCTGTAATAAAATTAATGACTTCAGCAACTTTATTATCTTTTAAGAGCTTTAAAATTTCGTCATCAAAACCTGTATTAAATCTTGTAATTCTAGCCTCTCTCTCATAACGCATAAGAAACGGTATTAAGACTTGTAAGGTATCCTTGGATATTTGAGTTATTATATAATTAAGAGCTCCTGGCGCTATATTAGCCATTGAGATTGATAGAGTTTTTGATATCACATCGTTAAATACAGACACAAGTCGACTGGGGAGTAGGCTCCAGCAAGTACACAGATGGTCAATGTCATACACTAACCGTCCATTAACGTCCCTTCTAACGCAAAGTTTTATTAACTCATCAGGATCTTTAGCAAATATCTGACGGAACTCACTTGTAGACAGCTCTCTTAATGAATAAATCATATGGTCATTATCAATGCTTATCCTAATACTTAGCTGTGCGCAAACACTCTCATCGATGTGCAGTTTATCATTACCAGTGTATCTGCCGTTAACCATGCGTCGTCTAAGCTCTTCACGCATATATGAAATTTGAGATTTTTTTTCAGTAGCTAATTGCTCGATATCTCCATCTCCTACTCTTATGCTTGCGAGTATCTCTTCATTACCTACTAGACTCTTCTCAATTTCCTCACGCCTATTACCAATACAAGTTTCAAGGTTCCTTGTTGCGTTATCATGTTTTGCAGAATCTGTTGCGACTTCAAATAATTTTTCAATACTTCTACGTACGTTTTCTGGAATTTTTCTTCTAGCTTCTTCAGAAAGCTTCTCTTTATAAAAGGAAGAAAAATTGATAATTGCAGCATAAGCACGATCATCTGCATGTTCTTGGGTTCCCATACCTTCATGCGCATCATATTTTCTTAAATTCTCACACAGTAGTAACAGTTGGTAGTAAAGACTTTTTATGTCTCCAGTTATACTATTTAGTGTTGCAGTAGTGTCGAAAGCTTCTTGAATATCACTACTATGTGTGATTAAACGCTCTTTCTCATAACTATTTAATGGACGTGCATGCTCATTATACGGAGATACAATAATTGGATCTAAAATATCATGTGTTAATAAGAGATTAACCGGTATTAAATGCGTGCCATCATCACTTATAATATGTGTGCTTAATATTTCAGACAACGAAAGCTTAGGGCAAAGCCAGTCGCCGTTAATTTTATAAATCGGTGAGTTATTTTCTTCGTAGATATTATGATTTTTCAGCTTAAGTAGAGAATATCTAGTGGCATCTTTTTCAAGCATATCTTTCTTTAGCAATTCCTCATAGCGAGACGCTTCTTGTCTATTTAATGATCTATTTTGTTTAAGGCCTATTAGCTCGCGCCTTTCATGATCGTTTAAGTAATTTTCTTTCTTAAAGTCACCTTCTTTTTGTTTCAATACGATCATCTCTCTTTGATCTTCACGACTCATTGTGGTTTTCTGTTTCGCCTTAAGTGTGGGGTGAGTGTCAAATATAGAATCGAGATGAATACCTGGCATTAAAAACTCAATAGGCATTCGTAAAGCTTGGTCTTGAGGCTTTGTCTTATTTGTAAAATCTGCAATAGCATCAGCTACCCTAATTAAAAACTTAGTTACCGGAACGTCATGAATTGAGGTATAACTTAAAAAATTACCTTTAACTAATTGCCAGTTATGCTTCAGGTATTCCGTCAACTCCTCATATACTCTTGTAAGGGGTTGATGCGCGAGTATGCTACTAATATCATCTAATACCTTACGACTGTACTGGTCTATAATTTTTTTCTTATAGTTATCACCAGGATGTTGTAGCTGCTGCCTACATTCATTAAGTGTTTCTTTAAGCCTAGCTATTGTCATGTTTGCGCCAAAAATGAATAATTTGTCTAATTATAGTTCTTTTTTGGTTTTTTTTGCGAAAACAATTAATAATTGTAAATTTAATCGTTAACTTATTGATAAATAACATGATTACTTAAATATCAAACACTGAGAACATTCAAAATAGAGCAATATGAAATATACCCAGTGGGTATATTTCATATTGTGAGGAAGTAAAGTCTCTTTTTACTCGATATGTAAGTTCAATTTTATATTGAGCTTACTGAATGATAGGCTGACAACCGTTCTTTTTAATATCTAACCATATCGTAGCGCTTTTATTTAAAACTTTTTCACCACAAGGGATCCCTTTTGATAGTTTTTTCTGTCGATAACCAAACTTATATTCTAACCCTGGCATAAAACCTGTACCTTTATAAGTGGCTTTTGCTTTTCCATGCTGATGTGTACCTTTGCTGTCTGTATAAGACAGCCCAATTGCACCTATTTTATTTGGATCGCCAGTCACTATAATGGTTATCCCTTTTGTCTTAGCCGCAAGTATATTGCTGTCCATAACTAAAAGAAGCATCAAAAACAAACAAAAATATCGCTTAGCCATTATCTCCTCCCGTTATCTATAAACGCTTAATATTATTTAGTCATCATATTTGAGTAATCTGCAACACTCAAAATATCTCGCTGCGGTAAATCACCATACGTTAAATTAAAGAGTCTGTCATCTATACCCAATGGAATTGTAAATGCGTGGTTTTGAGCTTCGCCAAATCTCCAACTTTTGATATTTTTATTAGTCAGAATGTCTAGACATTCCTCCATCAAAAAATTCAAAACTTAAAGATTTTTCTTTGCTCGACGTATAGCATAAATAAATTATAATCATATGGTTATGAAAAACGTTAGGCACAGAGATTTTTTTTAAATTGCGATAAAACTTTTGAGTCATGGCTGGTCATGGCGAGAAATCTTTATCGCAATTTGGAGAAAATACCACAGCCTAAAACCACGCATCTTCATTTCTATTGGGTATAAGCTTTAAATCTCAACTTACACTGCAAAGGTGAAGCTTTAACAGAATAAATGATGACCACCTTTTACTTAGTAAAAGCATCGCTCTGGCTATTTATGCTCATCTAAATATTTTTTTCAATCCAATTTAGATATCCATATGGTTTTATTATGAACTTTTAGGCTTAAATTTCATCTTTTTTTGTTTTTACAATTCAAATATGTTACAGTATGAAAAAAATTAAATATGGAATTCTATTTGTTTCAAATTTGTGATGCTTATATAAGGCCCGGTGAAAAAGCCTCACTTGCCTTGCCTATGCCTGAACAATATTCATGTTCACCAATGTATATGCCCATAAAAGTTATTAACGGCAAACATGATGGCCAAACTCTCCTATGCTTTTCAACAATTAACGGAGATGAGCTAAATGGTCTAGAAATTTTAAACCAGCTATATGATCAAACTAATGAAGCTGAGTTACATGGTACGTTGATTTTGGTTCCGGTACTAAATGTATATGGGCTTACACACTATCCAAGAGCAACTCCTTCAGGGAATCCCCTTATTCAATCATTTCCAGGAAAAGAAAAAGGCAGCTTCAATGAGCGTATTGCCCATGTATTTACTGATGAATTATTAAAAAAGTCTAATTTTTGCATTGAATGCACCACAGGCTCTCTAAATCATGAAATACTACCTCAAGTGTATTGTGACTTTGAAAATATAGAACTAAAAAAAATTGCTAAATCTTTCCAAACACCTGTCATTACTGAAGTAGAGACTCATGCAAGCTCATTACGTCAAACTGCATACGATCTCAATATTCCTTTGCTGGTTTATCAAGCTGGAGAAGCAATGAGATTCGATCCAGCCGCGATTAATATTGGCCAGCAAGGTATTATTAACGTTATGTCTAAACTTGAGATGCTTAAAGATTCCATCGAGCATAAAATTAGTCCAATCACTTCAAAAGATGATGCTTGGATAAGTTCTCCAAAGTCAGGCATTTTACATGCGAAAGTTAATCTTGGTGAGCAAGTTAAAAAAGGCGCTCTTCTAGGTATGCTTAGCGATCCGTTTACCAATGAAAATGCATCCCCTATTAATGCTAGAACAAATGGAGTTATTGTTGGCATTAATCGCTCGCCTCTTATTCAAGAAGGTAGTGCTATTTTCAAAATAGCTTACTTCATCGACAATGAAAAAGCGGAGGCTATTATAGAAGAGTGGGACGAAGTGCAGCCTACACTTTAATCGCTATGAAAAAAAGTCACAATATTAATTATAAAGGCCTATTGATATGGTTTATTTGCGCCGTATTCTTCACCTATGAATTTTTACTACGAACACTTCTAGGCTCTTATCAAGAACCTTTTTCAAACGAACTACATTTATCTGCTTTAAAATTTGCTTTTATAAGCTCAACGGCTTATCAATTTATCTATACAATTATGCAGATTCCAGTTGCAAGTATTACTGAGCGCTATGGGTTAAAGCGAACGCTGCTCTCTGCTGCACTTATTTGCTCACTATCGGTTATTCTTTTTAGTTTCACAAAACAATTTTATGCCGCATTTTTCCTACGGCTATCCATTGGTTTTGGTGCTTCTTTTGGCTTTATCTGCCTATTAGTTGCTGTAAGTGAATGGTTACCTAAAAATAAAAAAGGTTTTTTCATTGGCTTATCGCAGTTTGTTGGCACTATGGGCCCTCTATTTGCCGCAGGTCCCATTACTAGTTTATCAGATAGTTATCAGCTTTCATGGCGTAATATACATCTTTTCCTTGGCTTTATTGGTATTTTTATATCCCTGTTAATTGCTATTTTTGTAAAAAGCAAAACAAATAATTTGGAAAAATTTGTTTTATTAAAGCCTAAAGGCAATCTTTTACAAAGCATATTTTCACTCATACGCAATCGACAAGTTCTATTTATTGCCTTATATTCAGCGACAGTATATTTTAGCATTGAGTATTTATCAGAAAATACCGCAAAGCAATATTTACATTTTAGTGGAATATCTCAAATTAAAGCCTCATATCTTTTAACCATTGCATGGTTTTTCTATGCGCTAGGATGCCCTGCATTAGGACTTATTAGTGATATAAAAAAAAACAGAAAGTCTATAATGGTTTTTTCTGCAATTTGTAACGTAATTGCGTTACTTTTGATTCGCTTTACTCCGTACAATTTCTTGAGCGACTACTTTGCATTTATGTTGCTAGGAATAGGAGCCAGTGGTCAGAGCATTGGATTTACTATTATTACAGAGCAGTCCAAACCCGAACATAATATCATTGCATTAGGCATAAATAATGCTTCAATAGGCTTAATCACTGCTATCAACGCACCACTTTTTGGGTGGATTTTATCATGTATCAGTCAAGACTCGCCAAACCTACTCAACTATAACAAAATAATAGACATGCTCATTACTATTGCGCTTATAGCTGTCTATATCGTTATGGTTAAAATTAAAGAGACTTATGGAAAATCTCAGTGTAATTTCACTGTGCTGAATATAATTAAAGAGTAATAATAAACACGTGTCATGCTTAATTCTTATGACTAACCAAAAAAAATTAAATAACATTCAAACTTGTTTTCACATCTGAAGTTATAACCCACTTTTTTTTACTTATTTTAACTAATTGCATTGCGCTTTATTTTGCTGCATTTAAAATTAAACCACTAAAATCAAAATAAGGACAATTAATGAAAAGTGTTGATGAATTTAAAAAAGAAATAAACTCCATGAAGAATTTCTCTGACTATCAGCGTATTGTTACAGAAATTGCTAGTGGATTTTTAAGTGATATATCATCTTCATATAGATTATGGAAAACAGCAGATAAAACCGCATACCTAGAAGTAATAAAAATAATTTCAAAAAATAAAACAGATACTTCTGGACAATGTGATACTTTAGAGTTCATAGAATCATATTCTGATGCTAATACTAAATTTTCACATTTACTGGCTGAAGCTAATAAAAAACTACTGGCTGTTAATGAAGATATTCGCGAAGAATATGATTCTTGTGCACGAGCGATGTTAAAAATTCCTATCATGTGAAAAATCATTATTTTATAAAGCTTATTCAACTTAAATTAAGATTAGATAGTGCTATGGGTTACTAAAGACTCCCTGAATAACCAAGCGCACTATCTAGAATACTAAGCTCATACAAGTGTACTCATTTGTCCATTCAATTGATTATCATCATCAATCCAATGTAATTTTTCTTTCATAATACGATGTGTGCGACTATTTTGATGAAGTAAGCCATATTGAATAATACCTTTTAGTGAAGCGTTTTTTAAATATGGTGCTCGAGACTTACGCCAGCTACCACCGATAGAATTATAGTCTTCATCAAGCTGGTTAGCATAGGCCTGCTCAAACTGATCTTTATATTGCTCGGCTACTGATATGGCTCCAACAGAACCTGAAGCCATATCAGGATTATTCAAGTTATCATGCTCAGAGGCTTGATAACTAAGCTTACTATCATACTGTTTGACAGGCGCTGCTGAAGACGATTTTACTTTATTACTAACGCCATTGGCTTTAGCATTAAAAAATCTAGGACGAATATCATAGATTTGTTTAATAAATCTCAAGCAATGCTCAGCAAGTCTCGCCTGTAAATCAGCCGTTGGGTGGACATCATCCCAAAATGCATAACCATCGCTAGGCGAAGTTCCATCGGGCGTAATTGGATCTTTAATAGCGTCAAGAAATGGCTGGGTTAACTTGTCCTTATCAAAGCCAAAATTTTCAGGATAAGCAAATAACTGATTGAACGTTTCATTAACATCAAAAATATCAATCTGACAATCAGGATAAATTTCCCTAAGATTTATCACTTCATCTCTCAATGCATCATTAAATGCTTTTGAAGCAAGATAGGCAAAGTTCCTCTCTTCTTTCTTAGTCGTCTGATACCTAGGAGTTAAGGAAAGATCAGGTAAGGAAAATAAAACAAAATGCTTATAACCACCGTTTTTTATCAGCTCTTTTACATTATCGATGCGAGCTTTAACTGTTTTTTTTGCAAGGCTTACAGTGGGTCTTGAGCTCACGGTTATCATATCATTAGCACCAGACCATTCGATAACAAGTGTCTTACTGTTTTTCTCTCTGTCATAGTGATACTTTTTATCGTCACTAAAAATGATATGGCGCATAGCCTCTAGATTTTTTAAAATTAATCGGCTAAATAGGTGTTTAACATTCCATGTCCAAAGAGTAGAAAACTTTTTGGTAAACCGTCTAGAAGTTAACCCGCCTTCAGCATAAGTTCTCGCGAATGTTTTCCCTTGATATTCAATTTTATCTTCATCATCAAGCACTAGCTCATCTGTATAAATATTTCTAACCACTTTGTGGTTAGTTAAAATAGCATCTGAAATTTCAGCATTTGAGCGCTGTATATTTCCTCCCTCATGAAAGAGACGCGAGAACTTAGAATGTTTGCGTTTCAACGCAAATAAATCATCATCAGTATATGAATGTTGATAAAATCTAACTTTTTCTTTAATTTTGGTGAGCTTCCACTCTTTTACATCCAAAGCACTCTCATGGCTAATGTTATAGGCATGAAGAGTTTTACCCTTATGCTTTTTTATTTCATAAGAATCAATGATTGCTTGAGTGAGAATATCTGCCCAATTATATGCATTTGTAAATCGTCCATTCGGTGAGACCCCTCGTAAACCGCTAAGATAATTCATCGGGATAATGCCAAAAAGCTTACGCTCATTCATATTACCTCTATCTGATAAACTATCACCAATGAATTCAATACAATTTGGTTGTATTTTTTCTTCTCTTTCCATAAAAGTCATCCGTGCTCTAATATTCGTTTAAGAAAATACTTCATATAATTATTTGTGACAATGCTTTTTTTAAATCTTTATGATATAAAAAGTTATCAACTGTTCAGGAAGAACTAACAACATGGCAAAAGATAAGACAAAAAGAAAAACCCATAAGGGACGAAAAGGTGCTGCAAACGGAAAAAGTTTAGTACCTAGCTTAAGCTCAACTCAATACTGGGCGACAGGCAAGCCAAAACCATATTATGATGAAGAAGAGGTTGCAAAAAAGCAGGCTATTATTAATGAAAAAACAGCAAAACTTAGAGCGTTGAAAACGAAAAAGAAAGAATTAATAAGCCAAAACAACCAAAGTAGTGATTCAAATAGCGCGAGTCAATCAGACTCGCTCCCCAAACTCCTCGATCTCATTTTACAACTTGAGTGTGAGTTAGACGATTTACTGTTCGAACGAATTAATATGGTCAGCGAAACGATAAAACACCATGCACATATGCGAGTTGATCTATTTTTTTTGCTCTGTATTGCTGTTTACAACAAGAAGCTACATATCATCAAAGGAAAAACAGATTTACAGCATGGTAAAGGTTCAAATGGTTTGGCGGGATGTCATGCTTCATTATTTCCCAATATCTATACCAAAAAAAATATTAGCAAAACTAATATACATACAGGATATTTGGCCTCTGTCGTACAAACTACCAGTAGTATGCTCACTTTTTTTTCTTCCTCCGCCCCTACACCACCTAAAGATAAAGATCCCGAGTGGTTAAAATATTATGTTGCAAGTGTCGTTCAGAAAAAAAGTGATGAGCAACAAAAGCTTCTTGAAGAATTTGGAGAGGACTCCATACTTGAAGGAACTCATTTAAAGGATGTGATGAATCTTACACACGCACTTCCTGAAATTGTAAACCAATTTGACTGCAAGTTAGAAGGTACATACCAAAGAAGCGATACTGTCTGTCGTGCATTAGAAATATTAAATAAAGTTTCACAAGGAGAAATCCGTCCAGATAAGGCACTTAATTTATTTTTAAAAGCTATGAACAGCTTTTTTGAAGGTATGGCCAATAAATTTAGCTTTCTTGATATAAAAATGAGAGAAGAGATCCCGTTTCCCAAAGCATTTAAACGCGTCTGGGAGTTACAAAAAGAAGGGACATTTTTTATGTGTAACGCTAAAAATCAAGCAACTGATCCCTACTACGATGTCTTTTTATCTCTTCCGCAATTTATTAACAGGAAAATAAAAGAAGACTTAACTAATATAATATATTTAATGTATAACAATCCCGTATATGAGCGATTCAATGAGATGCAAGAAGAAATTTATACCAGTAAAAGTAGTTACACGAGCTGAGGGCTGTCAATAAAAATTACATCATGGCAAAAAAAATAACTCGATGAAACCGGCAATACACTCTCTTGAAAATAGGTTTAGTTTACTGAATATTTTTTAACCTAAATATAAATTACATTTTTATTTACTAATTATTAGTATTCATAATGATCCAAATCAGTTCGAGAGTATTTTTTTGAACAGACACTTCTAAAACTTCGATATCAATAATATAGGTCACAATATTGCCAAAAAAGATTAAAAAAGTACGTTGCAAAAACTATTACAAGCTATACTCAAACAAGACGCTCTTACTAAGTTTGAATAATGCAAAAAATACCTTTATATAAATATCTAGTTTTTTGTTTTATTTCTATTTTTTTGGCCGGGCTCATTTATTATGTTTATAGCCAGACTACTAAACTATCTAGTCTAGCGATAGATAGCAATGCAACCCTATCGCTCATAGCACTAGAATCAAATATACATGAAATCTCTAAGTCACTAAGCCGCATGCAAAATAGAATTTCACATAATATATATAAAAACAATGAAGCTTTTGAAACTGATGCACGAATGTATTTATATAATTTACGATATATTAAATTAATCGCTTTATTAGATAACAATAATGAAGCTATCAAAATAATTAGTAATGAGTACAAGTATAAAATCTTTTTAAAGGATCTCATGCAATCAAAAAAAATCAACAAGTACACTGATCCTATTAACGGCAATATTTCAAAACCAATTAAACTAGGAAACACAACCGTTCAAATAATATCAACTCCCGCATATAATGCGAAGATTGTTATCTTCTTAAACTTAAAAAGGCTTATTGATAAGCTAAATATCCATAACAATCAATTTTATATAGAGTTGTTTGCAAATCATCAAATGATAAATAATCAATCTGAAAATAAAGTAGCTCTCGTAAAACGTGAATCTCTATCAATTTTAGGCTCAGACTACCAGATAGCCTTATATGCAAAGAACAATTCTGCCATAAACAATATTAAGGAATTAACCTTAAGCTTATTTCTTCTCTTTTTAGCCTCTATTACTCTGCTTGTTTTTTTTATAATTCGATCAAGGATGCATCATGATGTGAAGTCAACTATGATTAAAAGCATAAAGAATGCTGAAAATGCAAAAAGGGATATCATTGATTTACAAAACAGGATTAAAAGATATTTATTAGCGCTAAATGCGGGAGATATTGGTATCTGGATTTGGGATATAAAAAATGACAAACTAGAATGGAACGAATGCATGTATAGAATGTACCAAGTCCCTCTTGATGTAAAACCAACATTCAATACGTGGGCTTCTAAATTATTATCCGCAGATAAAAATGACGCTATAAACGAAGTAAATAAGGCTTTAATTGGCGAGAAAACTTTTAATACTACTTTTAGAATAATTACAGAAAAAGAAATTAAATATATTAAAGCATACGGTAAAACAGAAAGAAATCTTAACGGTGAAGCTATCTATTTTACTGGTGTCAACATTGATATCTCACAGCCCATCTATTTTAGAGAACTTTGCAACAAAAGTGGTTTTCTGTTTTGGAAATTTAACTATCAAACCAAAAGTTTTACATTTTCTAATGAAGGAGCTCATCATCTAGAAATCCCTACTGAGTTAATAGAAAGTTATCCATTATCTTTACTCATAAAGAGAGTCGATCAAAAATCAAAAGAAATATTGCAGCAGGAGCTCTTAGTTAATATAAAAGAATCCAATACAGAATATTTTGAAATTAACGTCATTAATCAAAAAAATACAACCTATTTTGCGGTTTATATCACTGAAAGAACATGCGATTCAGATAATTACTTATTGCATGGGTTTTTACAAAATATATCGATGTTAAAAAAGTATATAGAAAAAACTTATCAAGATGATTTAACTAAATTACTTAATAGAGCGGGAATTATTCAAAAATTGAGCGCTCTCACTGAAGGAAAAGAACGAGAAGAAGATTCTTTTGCTATATTATTTATCGATATTGATAATCTAAAATATGTTAATGATCAGTTTGGACACGAATATGGAGATATGCTTCTAAAAAAAGCTGCTTATAAAATATCTGAGTCTCTAAGGAGCACTGACGTTGCCGGCCGTATAGGTGGTGATGAATTCATCATCATTTGTCAACATGTTGGAGAACATGAAGCTATGAATATTGCTAAAAAAATCTCTAATGCGCTTAGCTTTTCAATGGATATATCTAGTGAAACTCTCTCTAGTAGCGCAAGCATTGGAGTAGCCATTTACCCTAAACATGCCACTGAATCAGAAGTTTTAATAAAATATGCTGATAACGCCATGTATAAGGCAAAAAAATTAGGTAAAAATCGCGTCATATTATTTAGCAAAACCTAGCTTTAATTTAACAATAGTTATTCTATTTTTGATTGAATCAAAATACCAAAAATTAAACCATTAGAAATGTTCAAAATGATGCAATATGAAAAAACAGAGGTATATCTCAACCCATCTTCTGCTAGAATGCAATCGGTTGTATTACTAGGAGTATAAAAATGGACGTTCTAACTGTAGATTGTGAAAGTAGCGATGCACCAAAACGCTTTGCCCAATCATTAAGAAATACAGGGTTTGCTGTATTAAAAAATCACCCAATTGATTTATCGTTAATACAAAACACTTTTGATGAATGGGAGGCATTCTTTGCATCTAAAGAAAAACACAATTATCTATTTAATCGTGACACACAAGATGGATACTTTCCCATGGAAGTTTCTGAAGTTGCTAAAGATGCCAAGGTAAAGGATATTAAAGAGTTTTTTCAATACTATCCTTGGGGACAGTTTCCAAGCAAACTTTCTCAAAACACTAATCAACTTTATAAAAAGCTTGTTAGTCTTGCCACGACACTATTGAATTGGATAGAAGAGTTCTTACCAGCTGATATCAGTAAACAACTTTCCATGCCCCTTTCCCATATGCTCGATGGAACAAAGAAAAATATGCTAAGAATTCTCCACTATCCTCCCCTACAAGGATCTGAGCCCGAGGGTGCCGTGAGAGCAGCCGAACATGGTGATATTGATTTACTAACCTTGCTTGTTGGGGCAACGAATAGTGGATTACAAGCAAAAGACAGTGATGGCATTTGGCATAATATTTCAACAAATAGAGAGACTATCGCTGTGAATGTCGGCGATATGTTAGAAATGTGTACTCAGAGTTTTTATCGTTCAACTAGGCATCGTGTCGTTAATCCAAATAATAATAATCAATCTCGACTTTCCATGCCTTTGTTTCTACACCCTCATCCAGAGGTATTATTAAAACCAGGCTATAGTGCGGATGACTATCTAACTGAACGCTTAAAAGAATTAGGCACCTATTGATAAAAATCATATACAACGCGCGTATATCCAACTACAATTGGCCTTATTTAGCACAAAGAGTATTTTTTTATGAGCGCTCAACTGGATAAGGTCAAAACCTTTCTTCTTTCATTACAAGAAAATATTTGTCATGAGCTAGAAATAGTTGATGGTAAGGCTTGCTTTCAAACCGATAACTGGAAAAAAGATACTCTAGAGGGTGGCGGCATCACCAAGGTCATTGCAAACGGTGATGTTTTTGAAAAAGGCGGCGTTAACTTTTCTAGTATCCAGGCCCCAACACTCCCTAGTGCAGCCACACAAAAACGCCCTGAACTCGCTGGTCGACCTTTTCATGCAACGGGAGTGTCTCTAGTATTACACCCAGATAACCCATTTATTCCAACAACACATGCAAATTTTCGATATTTTACGACCCTAGATGATAATCCAGTTTGGTGGTTTGGTGGTGGATACGACTTAACGCCTTATTATGGCTACCTGGAAGATTGCAAGCACTGGCACCAAACTGCAAAAAACGCTTGTGATCCATATGGGTTATCTATTTACCCTCATTATAAAAAATGGTGTGATGAATATTTTTATCTAACCCATAGAAATGAGCCTAGAGGTGTGGGTGGCTTGTTCTTTGACGATCTTAATGACAATGGTTTTGAGGAGTCATTCGATTTAGTACGCTCTATGGCAAATAGCTTTTTAAAAGCCTATCTTCCAATTGTTCATAAACGTAAGAGTACACCGTTTACACAAACTGAAAAAGATTTTCAGTTATATCGTCGTGGTCGCTATGTTGAATTTAATTTAATCTACGATAGAGGAACCCTATTCGGACTACAAACCAACGGGCGTACGGAAAGTATATTAATGTCATTACCGCCCCATGTATCATGGCACTACGACTGGCATCCTGACAAAGACAGCAAAGAAGCCGAGCTTTATGAAGTCTTTTTAAAGCAACAAGAGTGGGTGTAGACAGTGAGTACGTACTTAGTCGGGTGAAAATAATGCATCAACCTGTGTAACTAGTGTCTGTGGAACATCGATGGCTTTTAGCTCTAGTAATTCTGGCTTATACGAGCGAAGCGTCACCTTTCCTGTGCCAACACTGTATATTCCACCGACTATACCGACCTCACCACTATCAATAAGTTTTGATAAAAGAGGGCTTTTTTGGTGTATTCGCACCATAGAATGTGCAACATTTAAATGAGTGACTTTATCCACTAGCGCATCTTTATCTGTTTTTAAATATTTTGCTGTCGTTATTGGTGATCTAAGTTTCCTTAAAAGCTTTGACAAATGTGATAACTCAACATCAGAGCACGCAGCCTTAACCGCGCCACAATCAGTATGGCCAAGCACAACAATCAATTTAGAGCCAGCCACAGCACAAGCAAACTCAAGAGAAGCAATCATATCATAGCCAACAACATTTCCAGCAACACGCCCAACAAACAAATCACCGATGCAGGAGTCGAAAATTCGCTCGTTAGGGACTCGAGCGTCAATACAACCTAGAATAAAGGCCATTGGAAACTGTGCTTTTTTTGCAGCCTCCAGCCTACTGGTTAGATCTCTAGAAAGTGGTGTTTGATCAACAAATCTCTTGTTTCCTGCTATCAAATGCCCTAATACTTTTTTGGGCGTTAAGGCGCGTTGTGTTTCTTCATCTAAATAATGTGTATGAGGCATAAATATTCAACCAAATAGAAGTGCATAGATAAACTCTAACTGATTATTAGTATTAATTAAATAGTAAGTTTTACTCAAAAATAGTGCTCTATGAAAAGACAAAGGTAAGCTTTCTGGTTTTAATAATTTTTTTGAATATAAAAATCAAATTTAGAACAGTTTCAATACGAAGTGCAAATTGATAAACTCTACATCCATACTCAAGATATCTGGAAGTGCTAACAATGAACTTTACAAAGACAGATGTAGTAGTAGCAATGGGGTCAATTTCAGATAAAGACACCATGACTCATAGTATCGAAATATTGAACGCTTTTGGTGTGACTCATCAGGTAAATGTTATTTCTGCTCATAGAACACCCAAGCTAATGTACGAATTTT
>JAUICE010000019.1 GCA_030428185.1 Gammaproteobacteria bacterium | reverse complement strand
TAAGAGTCTTGCTGGATCTTCAAGTAGTGACTTAACAGCCACTAAAAATTGCACACTTTCTTTTCCATCTATTAAACGATGATCATATGAAAGTGCTAAATACATCATCGGACGAATCACGATATTACCGTTTTCAACAACGGGCCTATCCTCTATCTTATGCATCCCTAAAATACCTGTTTGTGGTGGATTAATAATAGGCGTTGCTAGCAGAGAACCAAACACACCACCATTAGTTATCGTAAACGTACCACCTTGCATTTCTTCAATTGCAAGCTTTCCATCCCTTGCTCTTTTTGCGTAATCATTGATTGACGCTTCAATACCAGCCATGCTCATTTTATCAGCGTCACGTAATACAGGTACAACTAAACCTCTCTCTGTTGATACCGCAATACCAATATCAAAATAGCCATGATAAACAATATCATTACCGTCAATCGATGCATTCACTGCTGGAAAACGCTTTAATGCCTCAACAACTGCTTTAGTAAAAAACGACATAAAACCTAAACGTACGCCGTGTTTCTTTTCAAAAGCATCTTTGTATTCAACACGCAAGTCTTTAACTGCTTGCAAGTTTACTTCGTTAAAAGTTGTCAGCATTGCAGCATTGTGTTGCGCTTCAAGCAAACGCTCTGCCACTTTAGCTCTTAGGCGCGACATTGGCACTCGTTTTTCTTCTCTAACACCTACTGTTAAAGGAGCAGCATCAAGAGGAGTAGATTTATTTTGACCAGCGATATGTTTTTCAACATCTTCTTTGATAACACGCCCGCCTTTACCAGAGCCTTGTACATCACTGGCTGCTAGCCCATGCTCAGACAATAACCGTCTTACTGCAGGACTAACGTCATCAGAAGTGTTCTTAGTATCCTTGGCTGTTGGGCTGGCTACATCAGCCTCTTTTTTTGGAGCTGCGCCCGCTTTCACCACCGCAAGTAACTCTCCGGCAACAACAACTTGACCTACCTCTGCTTTGATTTCAGTAATCACACCATCACAAGAAGCAGGAACCTCTAACACAACCTTATCCGTCTCTAAATCAACCAGTGTTTCATCCTGAGTAACCGTGTCACCAACATTTTTGTGCCAGTTCACCACAGTAGCGTCTGCAACTGATTCAGGTAAAACCGGAACCTTAACTTCGATTGACATATGTGCCTCTCTTATTTATTTCAAATTTTCTAATGCTTCATCAACAAGCCCAGATTGCTGTTTTGCATGCAAAGAAGCACTACCAACAGCTGGTGCTGCAGAAGACTTGCGCCCGACAAAACGTAGTGTTTGTTTCGCGCTCATTGATTGTCGCATATGGTGCTGTGAACAATACCATGCGCCTTGATTTTTCGGCTCTTCCTGGCACCAAACAATATCCGTAGCATTTGGATACTGTTGCAATATGTTGCTCAAATCAACAACTGGGAATGGATACAATTGCTCAACACGCACAATAGCGACTTCTTTTTGCTGGTTACTACGCCTTTTTATTAACAAATCGTAATAGACCTTTCCACTGCATAAGACAACTCTTTTAACACGCTTATGTTCCAGTGTGTCGACTTCTGGTATGACTGCATGAAATTTACCTTGAGATAAATCCTCTAAAGGAGATACTGCAAGTTTATGTCTAAGTAGACTCTTCGGTGACATAATGACCAATGGCTTGCGGAAGTTTCTAAGCATTTGGCGCCTTAGAACGTGGAATATTTGAGCGGGTGTTGAGGGCATCACAACCTGCATATTTTGCTCAGCGCACAATTGCAGAAACCGCTCCAAGCGTGCAGATGAATGCTCTGGACCTTGCCCTTCAAAACCGTGTGGTAATAACATCGTTAACCCACACAAGCGACCCCATTTTTGTTCGCCAGAGCTAATGAATTGATCAATAACAACCTGTGCGCCATTAACAAAATCACCAAATTGAGCTTCCCAAATGACCAAGGTATTCGGCTCTGCTGCAGAAAAACCATATTCAAAAGCAAGCACTGCTTCTTCTGAAAGCACTGAGTCAATCACTATAAATGGTTTTTGTGATTGGCTAATATTTGCCAGTGGTATAAATTCACACCCAGTCTTCTTATCGTGTAGCACCGCGTGGCGATGAGCGAAAGTACCACGACCACAATCTTGCCCTGATAACCTAACAGCGTGACCTGAGTCAACTAAACTCGCATATGCAAGTGTTTCTGCAAATCCCCAATTCATTGGGATTAAACCTTCTGCCATTTTTTGCTGATCAGTAAATAATCTTTTAACAACCGGATGAAGCTCAAAATCTTCTGGTAACTTCTGTAGCTGTTTAGATAATGTAGCAATTTTTTCAGGTGTAACCGTGGTATCGCAGGACTCACTCCACTTAGTATTTAAATATCTAGACCAATCGATAAGAATTTTTCCATCATACTCACCTTCAACCGTTTCAATCAAAGGCTTGCCACTATCAAGTAGCTGGCGATAATCGCTTACCATTTTACCCGCTTCATCCGCGTTAATAAGACCTAAATTAATCAGCTTATCAGCGTATAATGCTCTTGTAGTTTTAAGTTGCTTAATGGTTTGATACATCATTGGCTGTGTCACTGAAGGTTCGTCGGCTTCATTATGTCCATGCCTTCTATAACAAACTAAGTCAATAACGACATCTTTTTTAAAACGCATACGATATTCAAAAGCAAGTTTTGCGACAAACACACAAGCTTCAGGATCATCGGCATTCACATGAAAGATAGGTGCCTGAACCATCTTCGCCACATCAGTACAATATAGAGTTGAACGAGCATCTAACGGATTAGAGGTTGTAAATCCTATTTGGTTATTAATCACTACATGTATGGTACCACCAACACAATAACCTCTAGCTTGCGAGAAGTTAAACGTTTCCATCACCACACCTTGGCCCGCAAACGCTGCATCACCATGCATGACAATCGGTAATACTTTCTGCCTAGTTTCCAAGTCATCACGACGACGCATGCGAGAACGCACTGAACCCATAACGACAGGTGATATGATCTCCAAATGTGATGGATTGAATGACATTGCCAAATGCATACCACCAAATTTAGTGGGAACATCAGAAGAGTAGCCCATGTGATATTTGACATCACCTGAACCATCACTTTCTTGTTTACCTTCAAACTCATCAAACAATTCCGATGGCGCCTTACCCAACACGTTGACTAACATATTGAGCCTGCCACGATGAGCCATACCAAATACAGTTTCTTTAACGCCAAACGCGCCCGCTTCATCAATGATAAACTTCATCATAGGAATAAGCGTTTCACCGCCTTCTAATGAAAAACGCTTTTGTCCAACATAGCGAGACCCCAAATAACGCTCTAACCCTTCAGCGGCTGATAAATGTTTTAATATTGTCTTCTGCTCTACTTCTTTAAAAGCACCTTGACCATGTGATGACTCGATTTTCGCCTGCAACCACTCAAGTTCCTCTTCATTGGTAATGTGCATATACTCAAAGCCAATTGAGCCACAATAGGTTGCATCTAAGGCCTTAATAGTTGCAGCTAGCGTCTTCTCTTCAGAAAACAGAGACGATTTAATTGAGAAAGTAGATTCTAAATCAGCATCTGAAAACCCATAATGTTTATAATCCAAGTGTGGATTGTGGGTTCTAAGATCGTTTGTCAATGGATTCAAGCACGCCTGCTGATGCCCAAACAAGCGATATGCCATCAGCAATTGATATAGACTTCCTGATGATGCGCTATCTGAGTTACTTTGCGGGAATGCTAGGGATTTAGACCAGTCTCTTGTTGCAAACGCTTCTCTGATTTCTTGATGAGAATACTCTTTTTGATTGACACCAACAGAAGGTAATTTAGAAAAAAATTGGCGCCATTTTTCAGAAACCGAGTTAGGATTCTTTAAGTAATCCTCATATAAAGAATCGATATACGCCATGCTCCCACCATCTAAGTGCGAGCTTAACCATAAATCTTGCATTGAGCTTTTGTTCATTTCATTCTCCGCATAACAGCAGTGACTCTCTTATGCCTAAATAGTATGCTCCGTACCTATAAATTAAACTTCTCTGTCTAACATTTGTTTTCGTATATCACCAATCGCCTTCGTTGGGTTCAGCCCCTTAGGACATACAGACGCACAGTTCATAATCGTTCTGCATCGAAAAACACTAAATGGATCTTGAAGATTGCTTAAGCGCTTATCTTTTGCTGTATCACGACTATCGGCAAGAAATCTTCTCGCTTGTAATAATCCTGCTGGGCCAACAAATTTATCTGGATTCCACCAAAATGAAGGGCACGAGCTTGAGCAACACGCGCATAGAATGCACTCATACAAACCATCTAATTTTGCTCTTTCTTCAGGCGTTTGTAAGCGCTCTTTCGCAGGCGGCGTCGTATGATTTTGCAAATAAGGTTCAATACGCTCATATTGTTCATAAAATTGAGTCATATCAACGACCAAATCTCTGATCACTGGAAATCCTGGTAAAGGCCTGATGACAATTTTATTACCCAGCTTAGATAAAGGGGTAATGCAAGCTAGTCCATTCTTACCATTAATATTCATGCCATCAGAGCCACAAACCCCCTCTCGACAAGATCTTCGGTAACTAACGGCTTCATCTTGCTCGTCTTTTAATCGCTCCAACAAGGTTAATACCATCGGATCTTCATGTGCTTCAACACTTAGTTCATAAGACTGCATATGTGGCTTAGCATCTATACTGGGATTATAGCGGTAGACACTTAAGTGAACTGTTTTATTATCGGACATGTCATACTCCACTTTTAATATACACGTTCTTTTGGTTCAAATGTCGGAACGTGCTTTGGTTTTATATTAACCGCTCTGAAGCTAATTTTGTCACTTTCTTCGTGATAAAGTGTATGTTTAATCCACTTCTTATCGTCTCTTTTCGGATAATCTTCACGACTATGTGCTCCACGACTTTCCGTACGTGTTAAAGCGGACAGCGCTGTTGCATAAGCGGTCGCCATTAGATTATCCAACTCTAGCGCTTCTATACGTGCTGTATTAAAGACTTCACTCTTATCACTAAGTGATGCATGACTTAAGCGCTCTCGCAGCTCATTTAACTTTTCTAAGCCCTGCTCCATACTATCGCCTAAACGGAAGACACCAAAATCCTGCTGCATAACTGCTTGCATCTCTTTTTTGATAGTATAAAAGCGCTCACCATCTTCTGAGGAGTCTTGCCATCTATTGAAGCGTTTCAGTGAAAAATCAATATCGTCTTGAGCAATGTAATGTTGTTCTGGAACTTCATTATTTCGCCATAATTCTTCGATATGAAGCCCCGCTGCACGGCCAAAAACCACTAAATCTAGTAATGAGTTACCACCCAACCGATTAGCGCCATGGACAGATACACACGCACACTCCCCAACGGCATAAAGTCCTTGAACAACAGTGTCTCTACCCCACTTATCAGTTGTTAATACTTGCCCATGCATATTCGTTGGAATCCCACCCATACTATAATGGCAGGTGGGCACAACAGGTATTGGCTCTTTAATGGGGTCAACACCAGCAAACGTCATAGATAATTCTCGAATGCCAGGCAATCGTGACTTAATTAAGTCGCCACCTAAATGATCGAGCTTGAGTTTAACATGCTGAATACCATTCTTATCAAATCCCTTGCCATCACGTATTTCTAAAGACATTGCCCTTGAAACAACATCACGCGATGCGAGATCTTTTACATGTGGCGCATAACGCTCCATAAAACGTTCACCATCTTTATTGATAAGATAACCACCCTCTCCGCGACAACCTTCTGTAACCAGTGTTCCTGCACCAGCAATACCTGTAGGATGAAACTGCCACATTTCCATATCTTGTAGAGGAACGCCTGCGCGCAAGGCCATACCAAAGCCGTCACCAGTGTTAATGTGTGCATTAGTTGTTGACTGATAGATACGTCCCGCACCACCGGTTGCTAAAATACATACTCTTGACTGAAAGAAAACCAACTCACCAGACTCAATCGACATGGCTACTAAACCAGCCACTTCACCTTGCGCATCTTTTACAAAATCAATAGCGTACCATTCACTAAAAATGCTTGTCTTAGCCTGAATATTCTGCTGATAAAGTGTATGAAGTAATGCATGGCCTGTTCTATCAGCCGCGGCACAAGTTCTTGTGGCCTGCCCCTGGCCAAAGTTTTTTGATTGCCCACCAAATGGTCGTTGATAAATACGTCCATTATCCATACGTGAAAATGGAAGGCCCATATGCTCAAGCTCATAAACCACTTCTGGTCCCGCCTTACACATATATTCTATAGCTTCTTGATCACCAATATAATCAGCACCTTTCACAGTATCATACATATGCCAGCGCCAATCATCATCATCACCGTTAGCAAGTGCTGCAGTGATACCGCCCTGCGCTGAAACAGTATGAGATCTCGTGGGAAAAACTTTTGAAATAAGCGCTACTTTTAATCCAGAATTAGACAACTGCAAAGCCGCCCTCATACCGGCACCACCGGCACCAACAATCACAGCATCAAACTTCATACGTGCAGTAGTCATAGATTATTGCCCCCAAATCATAGAGATGCCCCAAATGAAGCATATAAGTAAAAATAAAACCACTGCCACTTGTAGCACCAAGCGCACAATGTAGCACTTTATGTAATCAGTCGTTACGGTCCAGACACCAACCCAAGCATGCAAACTGAGTGCAAGCAACATCAGCATTGAGGCGATACGCATCACCTCATGATGAAAAAGGGCTGACCATACGGAATAAGTTAAAGGAGTATGAAAACAAATAAATACCAATAGAAACACACTATAAATAGCGATAACCAACGCTGATATACGCTGAATCAACCAATCTTTTAAACCATTGCCTGTTAAGCTTGTAACGCTATTTACCATAATGTCACTCCAACAAATAAAGCCACGACAATAACAACAACCCAAAGCATCATCGCAGAAAATTTCGCACTGGTGATGTGCTCACCAAAACCAAGATCCATAACCATATGGCGAATACCCGCAATAAGATGATAAAGAAACGCTGTAATGAATAAGAGCAAAACACTTTTGTATAGTGGAGCGGCTAAAAATGCCTTAACAGCAAGAAAACTTTTCTCTGAAGATAAAGATAAAGATAAGCCATACAAGCTAAGAGGGATCAGCACAAACAGTAACAACCCAGAAAGTCGGTGCAAAATTGAGCATAATGCAACAAAAGGCAGCTTTATGGTCATTAAATCAAGGTTTACAGGTTTTTTTTTATTCACAATAACCTCATCACTCAAATAGGATATTTAGAGTTAATTTCTATTAAATTCAACGCAGGTATCTAAAAAGACGAGGAGAATTATAACACCCATTGCCCCTTGGCGGCTATACCTAGCTGCAAATAGCCTAGAGCTAGATATGGTTTGAATGAATGGTCACAACCTTATAGAGTCAATACGTAATCTTGTAAGTCATCAACGATACTTTTCATCGTTATCCAATACAAACAGATAACAACACTACTCCCTATCCAAGTCGGAAAGATTATGTCAACATAACAAACATTGGAATATTGAAACTATGAAATGACATTCTATTTAAGTTTTTTTCTCTAAATCCAATAGGTTCGAATAAACTCTTTTATCGTTTTGTATATGAATCTTTTTTTAACGTGTATCTGCATATCATGAAAAACTATCTTTCTTTAAAAGTACTTATTTCTCTCATTGCGCTATGTCCATATACTGTGTACGCTTCAGATTATGTCAGCTGGCAGAAATTTTATGTTTCTGTATATCATGGAAGCGGTTATCCAACAAATAGTGAAGAACGAACCACTTTACGCTTTGACTATGCCGACAGCTGGCTTTACGGTGATAATTTTTTATTTCTCGACAATAGGGATATTGGGCGCAAAAGTGTTTATCTATATAGTGAGTGGCACCCTAGACTAAGCTTAAGTAAACTAATCAAACACAAATTAACTACTGGCTCTATAAAAGATATATTAATCGCAGGCCAAATTAATACCGGAAATAATTTTAGTGCCTTCTTATATGGTTTGGGTACTGATTTATCTATCCCTGGATTTAAATGGGTAAAATTAAATACATACTTACGAGATAATATTTCAATTAGTGGTAAAACATATCAAATTACTCTAGCTTGGGATGCTCCCTTCACCTTATTTGATAAGTTTAAGTTTGAATTTGGTGGTTTCGTTGATTACGCAGGCAAAGAAGGTGAAACAAAAAGCAACTTGCTAGCTGTGCCTCAATTAATGCTTGATGCAGGGAATTTGTTTAACACACCAAATATTCTTTTTGCTGGATTTCGATACAGATACTGGCATAACGCTTTTGCACTTAAAGGTGTCAATGAGTCAATACCAGAACTAATGGTAACATGGAAGCTAGTTTGACATAGAAGCCATACTTACCTAACCAATAATGCCTGCGACCTACCATCACATGATGAACGATTTTTTCATAAAACTTTACAATTAGAGCTCCCATAAATTATCCACATTAATTGTGGATAAACCTGTCAGTAACCATGTTACTTATTAAAATTTATCGAGAAAAAATGCCAATTGAACAGCTGCTTTAGAACAACACAATGCGATTGCTTTTGATAAATTAACGCTATAGAATCTTCTGTTTTTAATTTACACAAAGACTGTCATGGCAAATACCATAAAAAAAACTGCCCTAAAACAATTAGCAGATTATGTAGAGGGCTTTTCTCTATTTGTTTTTTTCGCTCAAGCCGCTTATTTTTTTAAAAACTATTCTGACAAAGTTAAACACAATATTTCAGCTTTTTTTTTACTGTTCATTGCAGACATCATAGAGTCTATAGAGTCCATTCTTAAATTTAAAAATGAGCCTAATAAAAACTTATCTAACGTTTTAAGGATATCTTTTAATGTCATAAAACTAGGACTATTAACAGCTGTTGTAATGACTAGCGGCTTGCTTTTATTCCAAGCATACTTACTTGCCAATACTACTTACCACTTGCTCAGCACCTTAACCAACACCTTTAAAGCTTTGTTAGCACCTAAAAGATCAAAAGAGCGATTAGAATACTCTCAAGCACTATTAGATAGTGGATTAAAATTTATTATCTTTGGTGCAATGTCTGCACTGTTTTTATCGCCCCTATCACCGGCAGCATCACTAGGCCTCACAATTACCTCAGGTATAGTAACACTTGGCCATATGGCATGGACAATGAGTGATAAACTTCGCGATAAAGTCTATAAACGACTGGGTATTGAAATAGTCAAATCCGGTTTTAATAAAGATCAATTACCTCAGAAAAAAACACTCCGACAACCCGTTTCCAGCGAGCAATCAGATAAATTTATCCGTCAGCATCAAGAGCCTAGTGAACGCTTTATTGCCAAACATCATGCATCATTATTCAAACGTGCTTACCGTGAAGAAGTGGTTGAGGTATATATTGCTCACAATCAACCCGATAATGCTAAAGCCTATCTCAAAACAGAACTTAATAAAAAAATTGAATTGTTAAGTAAAAAACAGCAACTGGCACGTAATAAGGTTAAGCATAACGTATTACAAAAAGCTTTAATGTTTCTCAATCAACTTGATGCGGACAAAGAGCACTGTATAAAAGCTTTTAGCTCTCTAGAATCACTCTATCATACTAACATCAAAGATCACGATTTTACTCAAAGCTTTTTCAGTGATGTTGGTGACTGTGAAGATTTACTAAGAGCGGTTTATTTTTATATGCGAGAAGTGACAGAGGCGCCCGAGAAAGTAGCTGAGTCTGCACAAATAGCAGAAATGATGCCAGCCTGATTCAGCATTCACCGAGTGTTTTCATTAGGTAGTCAAAATAGTCCTTGCTTGTTTCAACACTTTGCACGATTAATGCCGGTGTCTCGTAAGCATGCTCTATTGAAATAAAATCAACCAGCTTATCAACTAAAGGTAAGCTGGTTTTAAATAATATTCCTTGCTCAACCCCCTCAGTAACGACACCATCCCATAGATAACAAGAATTGATATCCGTAATAATATTCGCACAAACCGCAAGCTTTTTTTCAACTACCAATTTTGCTAAAGATTTAGCGCTCTCTAAAGTATCAATGGTTGTATAGACCGTTTTTATCATTTTCATAAAATAATACTACGCTATTAATAAGACGCTAGAAGAATTGCTTCAGTAAAAGTACTACGCAAATAAAATCCCCTAGGCAAAGTTTTTATTTTTTTCCCGTCTTTACCTGTTGCAGTCGTTAACACTTTACTATGTGCCGCCTTTGGTCGAATATGTAAAGCTTTACCTAAACGACCACTGATTGACTCCACATCCCCTAAACTTAACATCAGTGTTAGCTCAAGCCAGTCAGTTTTTAAAGTTTGCAGCTCAGCAGGATTAGGTGTCCATAAAAATGGACTGCCTACATAACGTTTGGAAAAAGGGATCTTTGGACTATCTTCAACAGGAACCCATAGCACCTGATTTAATTTCCTAAATACAGCAGATGTTTCCCAAGTCTCCTTGGCAATACGCTCATATTGAATACTGGTCACAAACGTTGATTCGCTAGGTCGCCCATTGTGGTTGATGGGTAAGGTTTTTAATTCGATATCTAAATGCGTAAAATCAGGACACTGATGATTGCTTGCATCAGCACCGAGTATGCGCTCAATCACCTGCCCAAACCATCCTTTCTTCCTTGAGTGATCACATGGAACTGTCGTACCTGCCATCAATGCACATTGAGCAATAGTTTTTCCTGATAACTGCTCCGCTCGGGATAATAAAGTCGTGAGTGTTTTAGGTGGCGTTATGATTTGCATGGAATAACATTTTCAATACTAAGTGGCGGAACAGGTGCTTTAATACCACATGCTTTGAATTGAGCGGTAATCGCAAACAATACAATAGAGCGAACTTCCATTCTAGAGTGTAATTCCACATTAATAAAATAACGAACCTCAAACTCCAATAAAGCCTCATCAATTTGTTTTAAATAAACTTGAGGCTCTGGATCTTTTAGTACTTCAGGTATAATTGCCAACACCTCTAAAATAAGTGTTTGCACATTAGAAGCCGAATCTTTTCTGGATACTTTAACCGTTATCACAGTTCTGACCACACTATCTTGATGCGTCCAGTTAGTGAATGGCTTAGTGAACGTCTCTGAGTTTGGAATTAAGACCTCCATATGATCCCATGAACGAATTCTCATGGAACGTATACCGATATGCATCACGCGCCCTTCGGTATTATCAATAGAAATTAAGTCGCCTACTTTTACAGGTCGTTCGATTAATAACATTAAGCCACCTACAATATTATTAGCAAAATCTCTTAATCCAAAACCCATACCTACTGCTAATCCACCTAAAATCATACTGACGCCACTAACATCAACACCTAAAACACGTAAAGTAATAATAGTGCCAATAGTCACAACTAAATATTGTGTAAAAACTGATAAGCTATTTCTTATTCCTAGGTCATTTACTAAATAACGAAAAAACCAGCGGTAGCAACACTCTCGTGTCCATTTAGCCATCCAAATAAAGACCAAGACCAGAAATGAAAACTCAATAAAGCTTCCTATGGTTATATTGGCTTGCGTAAAATGAAATAAATTGAATTGCCATATCATCCACAGAGTGTGAATAGCCTTTTCTTGTTTAGATAATCCCAAAATAAAAAACAACGCAACCAGTAGCCCAGTAAAAAGTAGTGCTCGAATAATGCGGCTTAATGGCTTCAATACAGCCTCTCCCCAAAACCAGCCATTTTTACTGTTAGAAATAAGGAATTGCGCAAAAATATCAAATAAATCGTTTAATATTCCGCGAATGATCATATATATAAACAAGCTTAATACTGAAATTAATAAGTAATAACCCATTTTCCAAGCAATGATCGTAAAGCCTATAAGCCCCACGCCAGCATTTATCATAAGAGAAATAGGCACTAACATCAGCACTAAAGAAACTGCACGTTTAACATAAATCCGTTTAAGATGCATGGTTGATTTTATGAGTATGAATAAAACCTCTCTAGCTCTGAATAACAAAAGAGAAATACCTAACAAAAACAGCATGAATAGTCGACTAAATAGCTCAGCGCTATGTGGAAGATGAAGTTCATGACTTAAAATCATCATAAACGTAACAAAACCACCTGCTATAAATAGCAAACGGAGTCGATAAAATAAACGCACATCATGACCATCTATATGACTTTCGTTCTCTAGCAATACCAATCGCGTAATACTGACCAACACTCTTATAAAAAACCAAGTGCTAAATAACAAAACAATTAAACGATAAGAAACATAACTTAAATGTGACATTGAAAACGTCACTAACAGTGATAAAAATAAACAGACGCCACCCCAATTTAACTCTAGTAAATATAACATCGCATAATAAATATTGGTTGTGACCCTATCACTACTCTTTTCTTTATATAAAGTAATTGGCTTACGTCCAAGCCACCAAGCGATAAAAATACCCAAAATTGCACAAATAAGCATTCCTTGATCGTATATGGATAACAAAGTAAAGGAAGAAAGAGATACTAAATATAACGAGTAAAGATACATGGTCAGTTTCCCAGGTATCGCTATAACACTTGTCAGTAACTTGTGTAACTCTCCAATACTTAGAGGTAACAATTGTTGTCTTGAGGAAAATGCTTCGCTACGTTTTTTTTCAGTATTGTGTTTATGTGCATTAAGCTGTTGATACACTACTTCAGTTTTATTAACCAATGAACTTAACTCACTACGATAACCCGCTAACGCATGGTTTAGAGAAGATAACTCCTTTTTTGTTAAGAGATTGTCGTTAAATAATCTGGTCCAAAGTACATTAAGCTCTTTTGCGTGTAATATTAAACCCTCAATTAAGTGCTGGTGATTTTTTTGCCACTCTAAAAGCATATTAAGCTTATCAATTCGTGCATTTAGGTTTGCTAAACTAAGCTTGACTAACACCTTGTCATTAAATAAAGATAATTTCTGTCTAATATTTAAGTATTCAATCGTCAGCTCATCAGTTTCTTGACCAATGGATAAGAGCTCTATCTTTGCCTGCCTAAAAGCTGATGATAATTCAGTATCCTCTTGCAACTTAAGTTTTGCGTTTAATTGGCTGTCAATACGTTTTTGAAGCATTTCAATTTGTTGACGATACTGCTTTGTAATATTTTGCTTTTGAATACGTCTTTCTTTAGATGAGATAAGTTTTAACTGCTTTTCTAGTAAGCCCCGTATGCTCTGATTTATTCTAATATTCTCTGCTAAATATTTAAGCGCCTTTTTCTTCAATACATATTCTTTTTGTATACGCTCAAATTGTTTTTTAGCAAAATCTTTTGACTTTAACGTAGGCGTTTCAATACGTTTTTTTAATTGATTTAATTGTTTCTCATCATTACTTAGTTGTGCTTTTAATAATTCATAGCTTCGCTTTGACTCTGTCAACCTGCTGACAGTTAAGATGAGCATCTCTTTAAGCTTATTTGCACTAAAGTTTTTAAGGTTAATCTCATTTTGTAGCTGGTAAAGCTCGGACTGCCGCATCGAAAGAAGATTAATGCGTTTTGTAATGATTGAAGTATTCAATGGCTCCTGGCTACTACCTTGAGCCAGTGAGCATAGAAGAGTAAAAAGCAAGCCTGTAACAAAACAGGCTACAAACTTTTTCATTTAATGGCGATACCCAATTCCTGAAGTTGCATATTAGATACTTTAGCAGGAGCCGTGGTCATTAAACAACTACCTGACTGTGTTTTTGGAAAAGCAATGACATCTCGTATTGACTCACTATTTGTCAAAAGCATTGCTATTCTATCAATACCAAAGGCAATTCCACCATGTGGAGGACAGCCATACTCAAGTGCTTCCAATAAAAAGCCGAACTTGTCCTGTGCTGTTTTTTCATCAATAGACAATAATTCAAACACTTGCTGTTGAGTAGCTTTTTGATGAATACGAATGGAGCCACCGCCTATTTCGCTACCATTTAATACTAAATCATAAGCTCTAGCCTTTAATCCCCGAGGATTCTGTCGATACTCATTGATGTCTGTTTCAAGTGCAGGCGCAGTAAACGGGTGATGAGCTGCTTGCATTTTTCCATCATCAGAGCACTCAAACATAGGCCAGTCAACTATCCAAACAAATCGCCATCCCTCTTCAATCAACCCCATGTCCTGGCCAAGTTTAACTCTTAAAGCGCCCATAGATTCATTAACCATGTGCTTCTTACCTGCGCCAAAGAAAATCACATCACCAGTCTCCGCATTAAGCTGAGTTAAAATGTTGATCACAACATCTTCAGGCAGGAATTTTAAAATCGGTGACTGCAGGCCTTCCATGCCTTTTGCTATATCATTAACCTTAATGTATGCCAACCCTTTAGCACCATAAATACCAACAAACTTACCATAATCATCAAGAGCCTTTCTCGACAAAACACTTCCATTAGTTAGTTTTAAGGCAACAACACGGCTATTCACATCATTTGCAGCTTTAGAAAATACTTGGAAATCGACATCTTTTACCGTTTCAGCAATATCAACTAATTCCAATGGAATTCGCAAATCGGGTTTGTCCGAGCCAAAACGTGACATTGCCTCATCATAGGTCATGCGCAAAAACGGTTTTTTTAGCTCAATCCCTTTAACTTCACTAAAAATTTTGCACATCAATGACTCAATCATTGACTGAACATCACTCTCATTGACAAAAGTCATTTCAATATCAAGCTGAGTAAATTCAGGCTGCCTATCTGCGCGTAAATCTTCATCTCTAAAGCATTTGACCACTTGATAATATTTATCAAACCCTGACATCATCAGTAATTGCTTAAATAACTGTGGAGATTGCGGCAATGCATAGAAGCAAGCTTCATGAAGTCTGCTTGGAACAAGATAGTCACGCGCACCCTCGGGTGTCGCCTTAGTCAACATAGGCGTTTCTAAATCTAAAAACCCCTCAGTATTTAGGTATTCTCTGATGCATTGCACCAATTGATGACGCACCATCAAATTGTGCTGCATCTTTTCTCTGCGTAAATCAATATAACGATATTTAAGGCGAGTCTCTTCACCTACAACCTGTTTATCATCGGGTAAGAATGGAGGTGTCTTCGCAACATTCAGAATAGAAAGAGAATTTCCAAGAACTTCAATTTCACCACTAGCCATATTTGGGTTCACCATACCCTCTGGACGATGGCGTACAACACCTTTTACTTTAATAACGTATTCATGCCTTAACTGCTCAGCAATAGAAAACACTTCTACCTTTTCTGGCTCATAGACTACTTGAACAAGCCCAGTTCTGTCTCTTACATCAAGGAATATCACGCCACCATGATCACGACGATTATGTACCCAACCACAAATCTGCACTTCTTCTTGTAAACAACTAGATGTGACTTCTCCACAATAATGACTACGCATTTTTAAGCCTTTTTGCCCGAAATAAGCGCTCAATCGTACACGCTTTAATGGTATTTAGGCAATAGATGATGCTAAGATTTAACTCTTCTCCTGACAAAATTCATTTAAATCTTTAGCCGATTCGCTAAACGTCTCATCAACGATGATATGACTAGAGCCTATCTCATTAATTATCTTAGTATTCTTACGACATCCATGGCTTAATTCAAATGGCTTTTCATAACCCTCATAACTATAACGGCTGCACCCGCCAACCTCATGTTCATAAGGTATATAAAGGTGTTTTTTCGATTTTTGATGATAACAGCACTGAAAATAGTGTTTTTTACAACTCATAATATGGCTTGCTGGCTGACCTTTATTGTAACACCAGCTCTTATTTGACGTAGTACTATGTAAACGAACAAAAGTGTTATACCCTGCATCGACATAAGTTTGAGCCACCGCTCGATAATTCGCTACCCAAACTTTGGTATTCACATTACAGGAATCAGAATTCATATACTGCCCCATCTTCAATGAGCCTGCTTGCCTAGGTGCATAAAATGCACGACAATCATTTTGTGAATATTTATTATAATTAATCACATAGATATGATTAACCTGACCTGGCCCCTCTAGCTTACAACATAACGTCAGCTGATCGTTTTGCTTAGGACACTGCCAATAAAGTATTAAATTGTTCGCCTCAGCTACCTTACATACGGTTAGAGCAGCAAGGCATAAAACCTTCATAGTTCTTATCATAACAACATATGGCATAAATATAATCATATAGATTTATTGTAGAGCATAAAATGATAAGCGCATACTTTACTAAATATTTTTACAGTTCAGTTACAATATTAAAAGTAATAGTTAACGTCACTGATAAAGCTTAAACCTTTACGCATAATAAAATCAGTGGTAGGTTAGCAACAATTTTGGAATGCAAGTAAGCAAACATGATGTTAAAACAACTATCTATTCTGATCATTCTTAGTACACTACTACTGGTTTTTTCAAATACTGCTCAGATGGTTCTCGCCTATCTGGGATCTATTCACGCATTTGTTAACGCTCAACTTGGCTATATTTTTAATACATCGACTGCAGGTAATACTACCCAAGAAGTGGCCAGCCTAATGATTATTCCCTTAACTATCGCTGGAAGCATACAGGCTATTTACTGGATTTTTAAGCGAACCATGATGCCACACTTCTATCATATTCTATGGACCGTATGGTTGATTTTATTTACGAGCATTACATTAGTTAGGTAGACAATGACTTTCATAACTTCCATTAACACAAACTCTGATACTTTTAAATGCAATCACGATAGTCTTAATTCCCTAGTGAATGACTTAAAATCTCATGTCACTCAGATAAGCTTAGGAGGTAGTGAAAAAGCAAGAAACCGGCATTTAAAACATGGAAAACTCTTACCCAGGGAACGCCTAGACACACTACTAGATAAAGGCTCTGCGTTTTTAGAGCTATCACAACTAGCGGGATTCAAACTCTACGAAGATGAGGTGCCTGCTGGCGGGATTATTACCGGAATCGGCCAAGTCTCAGGAACGCTATGCATGATTGTTATTAATGATGCTACCGTTAAAGGAGGAACCTACTATCCCATCACTGTAAAAAAACACTTAAGAGCACAAGAAATCGCTCAACAAAATCATCTTCCTTGCATCTATCTTGTCGACTCAGGAGGCGCTTTTTTACCCAAACAGGATGAGGTCTTTCCCGATAAAGAGCACTTTGGTCGTATTTTCTATAATCAAGCGCAAATGAGCGCTTTAAACATTCCACAAATTGCTGTGGTTTTAGGTTCATGTACTGCTGGCGGCGCCTATGTACCGGCCATGGCCGATCAGTCCATCATGGTCAAGCAACAAAGTACTATATTTTTAGGTGGACCACCATTGGTCAAGGCTGCAACAGGAGAAGTCATTTCTTCTGAAGATTTAGGTGGAGCTGAAATACACTGTAAACGCTCGGGTGTGGCTGATTATTACGCTGAAAATGAGTCACATGCCCTAACCATTGCAAGAAGTTGTATTAAGTCCCTAAATAGACCTAAAGTCACACAGAATCATCATGAGCCAAAGCTACCAAAGTTTGATTGTAATGAGATTTATGGAGTAGTGCCATCAGATCCTAAACAACCGATGAATGTGAAAGAAATCATCGCGCGTATTGTTGATGATTCTGTGTTTGATGAATTCAAAGCATTATTTGGTAAAACGCTAGTCACAGCCTTTGCTCGCATTGGTGGCTTTGAAGTTGGTATTATTGCCAATAACGGAATTTTATTTTCTGAGTCAGCGCAAAAAGGTGCTCATTTCATTGCATTATGCGCAAAAAGAAAAATCCCTCTCATTTTTTTACAAAATATCACAGGCTTTATGGTCGGCAGTAAATATGAGGCTGAAGGAATTGCAAAACATGGAGCCAAAATGGTTATGGCTGTTAGCAATGCTAATGTTCCTAAACTAACCGTTATTATTGGCGGCAGTTATGGTGCTGGAAATTATGCAATGTGTGGACGAGGGTATTCACCTAATTTTTTATGGATGTGGCCTAATGCAAGAATATCTGTAATGGGTGGCGAGCAAGCCGCAAATGTATTAGCACAAATTACTCGTGATAAAAAAGAAAAGATGGGTGAGGCATTCTCTGCTCATGATGAAGAACAATTGAAGCAGCCTATTCGTCATCAATACGAAGCGCAAGGCAATCCCTACTACGCTTCAGCAAGACTTTGGGATGATGGCGTGATAGATCCTAAAGACACAAGAAAAGTGTTAGCCCTTGGATTAAGTATCTGTTTAAATCGCCCAATTGAAGACACGCAATTTGGCATTTTTAGGATGTAAGAGGCAAGCCTTATGATAAATAAAATACTTATCGCCAATCGTGGTGAAATTGCATGTAGAATAATAAAAACCTGCCGTAAAATGGGGATTCAATCGGTTGCAATTTATTCAGATATTGATAAGGATGCGCTGTTTGTATCACAAGCTGATGAGGCTTTTGCCTTAAACGGCACAGATGCACAAAGTAGTTACTTAGATATTGATAAAGTGATTCAAATTTGTATAAAAGCAAAAGTTGATGCGGTTCATCCTGGTTATGGATTTCTATCTGAAAATGCTTTGTTTGCACAAAAACTACAAGCGCAAGGCATACACTTTATTGGCGCTAATATCACAGCCTTAGAAATCATGGGCTCTAAATCAAAAGCCAAGCAGTGCATGGATAAAGCTGGTGTGCCCGTAATACCCGGTTATCATGGTCATGAACAGTCAGAGCGCTTTCTACTAAAAAAAGCTAAAACAATTGGCTTCCCCATCCTAATTAAAGCAGCCAGTGGCGGTGGTGGAAAAGGGATGCGAAAAGTCATCGATGAAAAAGACTTTGAAGCATCTCTTAAAGCATGCCAACGTGAAGCATTAAAAAGTTTTGGTGATGACACCGTACTTCTTGAAAAATATTTAGAAAATCCACGCCATATCGAGGTGCAAATATTTGCAGACAAACTCGGAAACATCGTACATTTATTTGAACGAGAGTGCTCTATTCAAAGACGTCATCAAAAAATCATCGAAGAAGCACCTGCAAGTAATCTTTCTAGCACAATTAAAAAGCGTCTCTATCAGGCAGCGATTGATGTTGCCAAAGCATGTGAGTACGAGGGTGCCGGCACAGTTGAATTTTTGGTTGCCAATAATGAAGTCTATTTCATGGAAATGAATACACGCTTGCAAGTAGAGCATCCTGTTACAGAGATGATAACAGGAATTGATTTAGTGGCATGGCAAATTTTAGTCGCAAACAATGCGCCCCTACCCTTAGACCAAAAACAAATTACCTGTACAGGACATGCGATTGAAGCACGCATTTATGCTGAAGATCCATACAATAACTTCTTGCCACAAACAGGTACACTCTCACACTGCATTTGGCCTACAGCCTCTAATCAGGTTCGTGTAGATACAGGTGTGAAAAAAGATGATGACGTCAGCATTTACTACGATCCGATGATGGCAAAAATCATTGCTTATGATAAGTCTCGTCGAAATTGCATATACCAATTACTTGCCGCTCTTAGTCAAGTTGAACTTGCAGGGATTATTCATAATCGCTCATTTATCATGGCACTCTTAGAGCAAGAAGCCTTTCAAACCGGCCATATTGATATTCATTACATTGAAAAAAATCCAGTGTTAACCTCACCATCGACTAAAAAGCATATAATTGCATTTATCATGAGCCAGGTTTTAGGTCAAAAAAAAGATACGTTGTGGTTTGATACCACTGCATTTAGATTAAACTTACCTGCCAAACAAACATTTTGTATTGATAGGAAAGACAAAACATTAGCGCATGTTTATGAAGATGCAAAACAATATCATATCTCCATTGACGATAAGACTTATCAAGTCGAAGGCGAGCTTGAAAATAATAAGCTTTCTCTTTTTATAGATGGTAATAAGTATGATTGCATCAGTATTGTGTCACAAGAACATATAACCATTATTGATAATAAACAAGACTGCTCATTTGAGATGACTCAAGAATCCTTTGAACTATCAGAGCAAAATGATGGTAATTTGACTGCCCCTATGCCTGGAAATGTTATTGCTATTTTATGCAAAGAATCTGATAATGTGTCCAAAGGACAATCACTGATGATCATTGAGGCAATGAAAATGGAGCATACCATCACATCACCCATCTCAGGGACCATTAAAAAAATATTTTATCATCTTGGTGCAAAGGTAGCTCAAGGTAGTCAACTTATATCCTTATCAAGTGCCTTATGAGTCTTCCAAAAGAGGTCACCATTGTTGAAGTTGGACCAAGGGATGGACTGCAAAACGAACTGACTTTTGTACCAACTCAAACAAAAATTGAGTTGATAGACTTGTTGAGTCAAACAGGCCTAAAACACATTGAGGTAACTAGTTTTGTATCACCAAAACGCATTGCTCAACTAGCTGATAGCGAGGAAGTCTTCAATAATATTCATCAATATCCAGATGTGAACTACTCAGCATTAGTTCCAAATGAACAAGGGCTTGAACGCGCTCTAAAGTCGAACGTTGAGCATATTGCACTATTTACATCATCTAGCGAGTCATTCTCTGAAAAAAATATTAACTGTAGTATTGATGAAAGCTTTAAACGTTTTGAAAAAGTTATTAAAAAAGCGAGGCCGCATATTAAGTCTATACGCGCCTATATATCTTGCGCGCTTGGCTGCCCTTATGAAGGGAAAATAAATAGCGACTCAGTTGTCTCAATTGCATCAAAACTTAAAGAGTTAGGAGCAACTGAAATTTCTTTTGGTGATACCATTGGCGTTGGTACTCCCTACCAAGTAGATGAACTGCTAGAAAAAGCTAAATCAAAAATCCCTGTAGATACTATCGCTATGCATTTTCATGACACTTACGGACAAGCGATTGCAAATATTTACGCAAGCTTACAGCAAGGCATTCACATTTTTGATACTTCAATTGCCGGTCTTGGAGGTTGCCCCTATGCAAATGGTGCTACTGGTAATGTTGCTACAGAGGATGTATTGTATTTGTTGAAAGGACTAAACATTAAAACAAACGTTGATTTAATCAAATGTGTTTATGCAGGTGATTTTATTTGCAAGGCAATTAATCAACGTAACCAATCAAAAGTTGCAAAAGCTTTACTGAGTTAACCTGGGTTGTATTTGGTGTAGATTTTTATGTTTAATAAGAAAGAGGTTTATTCACGTTGGTTAACTCAATGTATAGAAGAATTTTCCTTATCAGATAACAAGACATTTAGATATTTAGCCCCTTCAAGGCTTCCCTGGGTAATTTACTCACCAAAGTCAAAACCTGAAGAGTATTTAAGAGAAAGAGTCGAGCTATCCACACAATCTCATTGTATTGACTTTATTCGTAAAGATCATGAGTTCTCGCATTTTATCTGGCGGACCAGTTCTGAAAATGCTCATAAAGCTATGTTAGGGGGGTTGATAAGCTTTGACTCTCTTACCAGTCAAGTACTCTGTAAACTTGGCACTTATAAAAATATCACGACACATCGCGCCTACTATTACGGCATTGTATCCAATAAACATCATGAAAAACTTTTTTTACTTGATGTCACGCAAAAACGTATTTTGGCACTACAAATTATTGAGCGTCTTATCAACAGCTTAAGTCTAGCAAAATCAGATATCGAAAATAAATCAGATATTATTTGTGCATTAAATGAATATATTAAAGCCCTAGATGACATCATTGATGATATTAAAACGTCCAATGTAGATATCAACGAATATGATAAAGTTGCCAGGAGCTCTCTAATAAATGCAATTCAGGTAAATCAAGGTGAAGTCTTAGCATTGATTGCTAGGTTGGAGCAAGAGTGCCCAGAAAAACTACATTCAAAACTTACAATGTTAACCAAGGTGAGAGGAAAAAGTAGTTTTGGAGCACTACTCAACGAACATATGGTTAGATCTATTAGGCAAGCACAATGGTTGAATCAAAATATCACCTATTCTAGGCATGCGAAGTCAATTAATCGCGGCGATTTGAATAGTGTATGTGAGGATGCTCTACATGTTATCAATAAGTATAAGCCCGATTTACATAACCCAACACTACCCTGTCATCAGGGAATATTTGATCAAGGTACGTATGCCTTAGATTTTTCTTTTCTAGATAACGACCACGAGCTCATAGAAAAAACACTTATGGAAATTGCTCAAATTGAAGATTATGATTCTATTTGTCAACAATCTAATGGCTATACATTAAACAACCTAAGTGGTGAGCAAGTCCCACTGTTAACAACAAGATTCACAAAGTGGCGAATTAATGAATCCACCTCGTTTAGAATATTACGCATGTTTGTTTGGTCTGTGAATATATTCACAGGACTTGCTGTTGGCTTTACCTACGATTTATTTGCCGGTCTCATCGCTTTTATATCAGGTCAGAAATTAAAGTCTGGTGCTCAAAAGCTACATATAACGTTGCCCTGTCGAACAACAGACAAAACAAAATATGAAGAGCTTAAAAATAAAATCAATGCGAACACCTACTCTTTGGGAACATTAGTTGGCATCAAAATACGTAATTTTTTAATTAATGTTTTTTGGGACATGACACATGGTGCTAAAGTTACTTTTAACCAAATGACCATACAGTTTATTGATACCTTAAAGGCAGATTACCAACTAGGCCACTCCAAAAAGCAATCACCTGATCAAGTGATTAATATCGTCCTTAAAGAAATTGAGCAACTAGCGACCGCACAGCGTAACACCCTACAGGAAATCAAACAAAATACTGCAGAGCTAGACTTGGCGTATGAGTCCAATATAACTGCCTTAAGTACAGAGCCTCCATATCACCTCTCTCCAGGCGAATGGATGGATATATCAAATTCACTTGTCACTGGGATTCGATATGTCTTTGAAGTTTTTACCGATAATATTCATGCTAAACATCCAACTTCTGGCATGATTTTTACTCTTTTTTATACAACCGGTATCGGTGCCATATTATTCCCTAAACTATTTTCCTTTCTCCCAAAAGGATATATCGCATTTTCAGAGTCCTTAGGTAAATCAATGTCAAAAGGCACAATGACTAAAGCCATAAGCTCAGGAATGACTCAAGCACAAATTTTTTCAGCCGCTCATGAAGGCTTCATTAATGGTAATTCAAGCTGGATTGCTAAGGGCAGCGCCTTATTTGAGAAATCACCCGCTGACATAGTTACTTATATTACGATAGCGGTAGGCTTAGGGTATTTAATTGCATTTGAATTCGAAATTCCATATTTAAGTGAAGCAATAAGAGAAGACTTAGGCACCATTCCTATTCCATCACTAGGTTTTGCCGGTGCTAAAATATGTATTTTGCTTGCTGATTTTTTGAAGGAAAAATCAGCTGATCCTATTCAAAACAAACCTCCTAGTATTAGGAAAGCTTTAGAGCCACTGATTGACGAACTACTTCAAAATCAAACATTATCTGAAACAAGCAAAAACACAAAGAAACAAGAAATTATTGATAAGCTATTAAGTATTACTAATCTAGGCATAGAAGAGCAAGCTCAAGATAAATATACAAGCGGCATAAAAAAACTATTACTTTTACAACAATTAGAATCATCCCATCATTTATTACCACATTTATTAACCACAACTAAACAATCATTATTAAATACATTGAAAGTATGGTTTCCAAATGACAGTGATATTTACCAAACTATAAAAGAGCTATTATACCCTCCACCTCCTCAATCAATTTTTGTTGTGACACTAACAACGGTTACAGGGTACATACCCCTGCTTGCTAGAGCGTTTCTTACACCTGTGACTAAGACGTTACTCCCTTTTAAAGAGCTACGAACAAAATTAAGAAAAGACTTAGCAAGGGTGGCCAATACACTCAGTAACGCATTCTTCGGTGCAAGCTTGTTCATTCGTGTTATCTGTCGTGGTTTTTTTGATATAGCTGGTAATGAAATTGCCGCTAGAGTTGAGGGGTGTGTAACCGACACACAGCACTGCATATCCTCCTCGACTTATAAAATAACAGAAAAACTTGATGTTGATTTTGAGTGTGGACGGCAGATATTATCTAAGCCTTTATCTGAACTTAAAGCAAGCTGTACTCACTCTGGCACTTACTCAATATTTAATCGCCAAGCAAAATCTTTTTGTCATCAGCACCAATCAACAATAGCCTCAAAGTTTTCTGCTTAGCGCTAGCGACAACATGGAGTTAAAGGGGAAATTATAACCAACAAGATTAATAAAAAGACTAAAGGCAAGGTGTCTTAACAATAAATTATCCTCGAATTCTCTCATCCTTGTTTCAGTTTTTTTTATATATTACAATTTGTAACAGTTTATTACCATTTGTAACAAAGTGACGTTTAAGTGTCTGAGCCAAGCATCTTTAGGCAAGCATTAAAAAAAATTAAACCCAACTATCTACTCATTCAACAGTTAGACGAGTTGCGTCTCTACCAGCTATCTAAAGACACATATATTAAATTCGATATTTTCAAAAAGATAGTAGACTTGAGTAAGGATAGTATACGATCACAGATACATTTAATACAAAAGCTCGATAAATATTTTCCAGCACTGGGTCTGATCATTGGGCTAATAGCCCTTTCATTACAATTACTAATTATTTTATTCGATAAACAGCATTCAAAAGCAACAAAAATAACTGCCGGTATTATCTTTTTGGGCCTTTGTGGCCTTGCTGGCGCTGCATGTGCTCTCGCGGTCAGCGCACCCATTCTTGCAGGAGCTCTAGGTGTAGCTATTTCTTTTGTTACGTTTTTATCAGATTTATATCACTTTAAGTTAGGATTTAATCGCCTCGCTTTATTTAAAAAGAGAAAAGAGCAAATTGCAAAAGATGTCTATGAAAAAGAGAAAGCACAAAAGCTACTAGCACTTCAAACCCAACAAAAACAATTATATCAGCTATTAAAACAGCAACTTACAATGCTTCTTAAGGCGTCAGTTGAAAATAATACAGATGCAATTAAATGCGCCACACGTCAAAGTAGAATAACTTTAAACTCACTCATAGAGTGCGACAGAAACATTCAAGACATCACTACAGAGCCTAAAGCATTGTCTGATAAAATCCATGCAGAGTCTAAATCTTTAACAATTTCAGCCGTATCCTTATCGATCAATGTAGTCAGCATATCACTTGCCATTTCATGTTTGGTTGTATTTGGTATGGTACCCTGGGGCTTTTCTGCTTTACTATTAGCGGTTTTTATTGTTGATACTATCGAATTATGTAAAAACATTCAGACCAAACGAAACTTTAACAAAGCAAGGCATAAGGAAGAAATAGCCACGAATCACTCTGCCGATAATTATATTGATAAAGCTGTTTCTGAAATTAGCTCTGAAAATAAACTTTCCTCTAGTTATGAAAAAATGATTAGCACAATGCCTACAAAAAAGGATGAGCTAAAGCAGTCAGCGCCCACCTTTAGCAAAAAACAATCATCGTCGAGTCTGGACACTGTTGAGAGAACTGACCCTAGCTTGGATTTTAGTACTAATACGGTACAATTGTCTCACTCTCTATAAAAATTATTACTTAAAAAATGACCTTCTCCTTATGCTTTGAACGACGATTTACTATGGCACACAGGCTCTTGAGTGGACAATCTGATAAGTGCTCAATCCCTCACGGACATAATGAATTTATACGCGTTAAACTACAAGCCTTAAATGAAGCTCCATTATCCCATAACATTAACATGGTTACTGTTTTTCAAAGTGCTAAGGGCGCTTGGCATCAATTTATTGATAATCATCTAGATCATTGTCTGCAATTAAGAAGTGACGATCCACTTATTGACTACTTTGCATCCAATGAGCCACATCTGTTAAAACGTATTGTCATAACCCCTGGTGATCCCACAACAGAAATGCTCTGTGCGTGCTTAATGGCAAAATTACAGGCAATATTAGTCAAAAAAAATGAAAAGCTTAATTGTGTTTCTTTAGAAATTATCGAGACACCAACTAATAGTGTTGTCCTAGAAGGCGTTGATGCATATAAAAAACACTTGCCATCCGGTGACTACTGGTTTTACCGTGCAGATAACACTATTAATGATTTCTAATTATCTTAGCTATAATTAAAAATTAGCCCACACTAAAATTTCATCCTCGACCATTGCTTCGTGTTACCTCACACTGTGCTCGATTGAAAGATTCAACTCTGATATCAGGCACCGCTGGCGCTTGAGCACTCACGGCAAAAATACACGCTTTTTTAAGTAAACCCTGTTTAATAAAGCGTTAGGGTATATGAAACTTCAAAATCAGTATTCTCATCAAAACCTAAGCCATAAGTAAAAAGCATAGGCTACAAAGTACCAACAGTAAAATGATGAATTTTTAACCTCTATCATTCTTCTATGAAAAAGAAGAAAAATCCTTTAGCATATGCTAACTATATCAATGGAGAGATAAAAATGCCTGCATTTACAATACAACACCTTTTGGAAAGTGAAAATCCATTAACTTTATTCAAAGTCTACTGTCATGATGAAAACAAACATCAAGATTTAATCAATGCGCTTTTAGGTGCTTGCGAGGAAGATATCACTGATTTATGTGTGAGCATTTTTAAAGAAGTTCGATTTAAAAAAGTATCAAAGATTAATATTGCCATATCTGATGGAATTGAAAAAACTGTATCAATACCTAGTGATATTGAGAGGCTAATCAATGCCGTTGCTTTAATCCGAGAAAAATGTATCGCAACTGATATAAAACAGCAAAACTGCTTTTTTTCTATCTTTGATAATTATGCCAATGCAGCAATATTGCTACAAAATTTACCCAATGCGGGCAACCCCTATCTAGTGATAAAAGAGTTATATCATGCGAAATATGCTAATTGCCGATTCCTTTTAAATAACACTGATAATGAATTTTTATCTGCTTGTAATATGGCATTAATTGAGCGAAGTAGTCCTGCTGAGTATCTTAAATATCTAAGTTTAATGGGTGAAGAGATGGCTAAGAGTGGTCTCGAGAAAATTTCAGAAGCACAAAGCCACCTCAATACTGAAGGGATTAAAACTGATCTTAAAGAACTTAAAGATGAAGCGGTTTTATTTTGCAGTCGCTCTGCCACTAAACTCGCTGATTTCGCAAAACACTATGATTGTTATGGTTTTTTCAATAGAAATAATCATGAGTCTGCTCCATCAACTGAAGCTAATGATCGCTCCAACTCAATACTTAACACCGGGAGTCATCCATGCTGATTAAAAAAGCGTATTAAACGCTTTGAATATGAATTTCGATTGCGTGATTACTTCTGTTAAAATTCGCCTTTAAATTGTTTAACTTTGGATAGTTATATGCCTGTAAATGAAGATACTTTAAAAGCAAATGAAAAAAATCCTTGTCACCTTTTAACAATTGTAAGCGATGATTTACCTACACTAAATCAAATAAGAGGAAAAGCTAAATATATCGCGCCGATGTTAAATAATATCAAGGAACATGACTTATCAAGACTTCAGCAAAAAATTCACAGTACATTTCCTCTCGAGCTAAGTAATCAGGCTAGCTTTATAAGCACACTAAATCGCGGATTGGTATTAAAAGATCAGCTCAGTTCTATGATTAAAGGTACACGCAGTGTGGTTAACACATTTCTTAGTACCATAGATCAAAATACGCTTAATGAATATCATTATTTGATAGATGAGCTGAGTGAACAAGACATCAAATTACTTGTGAGAAACATTCACTTTGAATGTAATAATAACGCTCATTATCTCGCCTCAATAAAACAAAAGCTGGAAATTTGTCAGCACAGCCACCAAAGTAAATCACCGCTATTACATGCTTTAGAGTTTGATTACGCAACCGATGATACCATTATTGAAAATTCTGCTCAGAGTTCTCACAGCGCCCTATCATTTCTAAATATGTTTTCTCACCGTCAAAGGAGCACCAATCCAACAGGAGAACATAAACATAAAGGACTAGGAAGGCTTTTATCTAGATTTAAAAACAATTCTTCATCAGATAAAGAGCGTCTCATTAAAGAAGATAGCGCTTGCATTGAAGAAAACCCTACATTTAATATATTAAAATAGTCAAAAGAGCTCAAAGCTAAGCAGATGTTCGTTTCCATAACAAAGAGTAAAACAGTCGCTTAGCTTTTTAATTCATTTATCTATTGTTCGATGGTGGCACTATTTTTGGCCTAGTCTTAGCCACTGTGCTATTGGGTAAGATATAAGATTTTGATAGTCTTTTATCCGTCAAGGGCTTATCCACTACTAAGATTTGACTATTTTTTGCTAAAACATATGCATTATCTTTCTTATTCAACGAGCACGATGTTATATGCAAAAATAATAATGATAACGCTATTGGAAAAATTTTTTTTATATACTTCACATACATCTCCAATGTTAACTGACTAAATTTATCTGTTTTAATGCTTGATATAAAGGTTGTTGGCAATGCTCACTAAGGGGCGTTAATGGCAATCGTGAATGGGGGGAAATTAAATTCATTTGACTTAGCGCCCACTTTACAGGAATAGGATTTGACTCACTAAACAGTAACTCATGAAGTGATTTAAGTTTATCATTTAAATCACGTGCTTTAGAAACATTACCCATCAAATATGCCGCGCACATTTCTCTCATTATACTCGGTGCAACATTTGCAGTAACTGATATAACCCCTTTAGCACCCTCACCCATCAAGTCGAGAGTAATAGCATCCTCCCCACTATAAACGTCAAGCTTATCTCCACATGCACTAATGAGCTCAGCAGTCCTTTGAACGATGCCACTTGCTTCCTTGACACCAACAATATTAGAAATTTTTGCCAGCCTAGAAATAACACCCACACCCATATCACATGCTGTACGTCCTGGAACATTATAAAGGATCATGGGTAGCGCCGTAGACTCAGCAATTTTCTTATAATGAACATAAAGCCCCTCATCTGTTGGCTTTATATAAGCAGGTGTCATTATTAAGCATGCATCCACGCCTATTGACTGTGCCATTTGAGTCAACTCTATTGCATCTCTAGTCGACTGCGCGTTTGTTCCCGCAATGACCGGTATGCGTTTTCCAATGACATCAACCGCCTTTTGTATCAAAGCTTGCTTTTCACTAAACGATAAAGTTGCTGACTCACCCGTTGTCCCACAAACAACTAGTGCATCTGTCTTCTCTTGCACATGAAACTCTATAACTGATTGATAAGCCAACCAATCTATCTCTCCGTGAATATCCATTGGCGTAACTAGAGCGACCATGCTTCCATGAAACATCACAAACACCTTCTATTTATAGAAAAAACATAGGGTTAGAAGGATAACCATGAAATAAAAAAAAATCTATAGAAAATGATGGCTATTTGAATCTTTACAATTATTGTTTATAAATGCAACTTTTTGTATTTAAAATGATTTCAATATTAGTCTCAGTTAACAGCGTTTTCTCGCCCCAAAAGTAGTTTTTTTGCACTAAACTTAGGTTGTTTGGAAAATTATTACAGGAAGTTAGGAGTTTAGTCATGAAACGTTTTTTTGCGATATGTTTAGTTTTGGCGCTTTCAGTAGGCTCAATGTCCGCTTGTACTAAGCGTGAAGTAGGAACAAGTGTCGGTGCAGCAGCTGGTGCAGGTATCGGCTATGCTGTTGGTGGTGGATGGGGTGCTGCAGCTGGTGCTGCAGGTGGTGCCTTAATTGGTGATCACGTCTCTAGACGTCATTAATAGTTAAAACGAACAACCTCTCTACCAGCTTCTTAGTACCTCTCCCTAAGATGCTGGTGGATTTTTTTTGCTAACTCAAAACTAATTCCTCTCACATTCATGAGTTCCTCAATACGCGCTGCTTTTACCTGTATCATGCCACCAAAATAGTTTAGAATTTCGGCGCGTTTTTTCTGCCCCACTCCAGGTATTTCTTCTAAAATAGACACCAAAACTTTTTTGTCACGCTTTTTACGATGAGAACTTACCGCAAACCTGTGCGCTTCATCTCTAACTTGTTGGATGATACTAAGTACCTCATCTTCTAGCGACAAAGAAACTATATTATCATCTTCACCAATAGTAAAAATCGTTTCAAATCCTGCTCGACGTGTCGGCCCCTTAGCTATAGCAACTAAAACAACATTAGATACATTTAACTCTAAGAGTGCCTTATGAGCTGCATTTAATTGTCCCTTTCCACCATCAATAAATAAAATATCAGGTACAGATTTGCTCTCTTTTTTAAGACGTTTAAATCGTCTTAATACAGCTTGAGCAATAGCGGCATAGTCATCTCCTTGGACGACACCATTAATATCAAACTGTCTATAAGCTCGCTTATTGGCTCCACCTCTATCAAATACAACACAAGACGCTTTAGTACTTTCACCACCTGTATGGCTAATATCAAAACACTCAACACGACTAACCTGCTCTTTATTCGTCAATGATTCCGCTAAACACGCTAGATTGATTTTCCACGAACATTTTTGTTTGATATGAGCATCTAAAGCAGTATTTGCATTCTCATTAGCAGTATTTAGCCACTTCCTTTTTATCAATTTAGGTTTAAACGTTATCACACACTTTTGATTGTCTCTTGATATCATTGCCTGCTTAATATCGGCATCGATTTCGAATGCGCAAATAAGCTCCCTAGGAATTAATTGTTTATTTAATAAGTAGTGCTGCTTGATAAACACATTAAAAATTTCTTTTTTAATCTCATCTGACACACTACTATCAATTGTGGGTAATGCTAAAAAGTGAGACTGCGTCCTCAAAAGCTGACCACTACGAATAACCATCAAATATATGCAGGCCTCATTATCCACAGCAGCAAGCCCTAACACATCAGCATTGCCTCCTTCATGTGACAATGTCCTCGCTTTCTGAATGGTTCTTAGTTTTTGTATTTGATCTCTTAATGGTGCCGCTTTTTCGAACTCATGAGCTTGACTTGCCTTTGTCATTTCATCAGTTAAAAGTTTAATCACCTCATCGCTTTTACCTGATAAGAACTTTATCGCCATGGATATATTAAACTGATAATGCTCTTTAGAAATTTTGTTAACACAAGGAGCTGTACAGCGGCCAATTTGGTACTCTAAACATGGCCTGGTTCTATTGTTAAAATAACCATCTTTACAAGTACGCGTTTTAAATAATTTTTGTAAGAAATCAATTGTCTCCTTAACCGCATGAACATTCGTATACGGTCCAAAAAACTTATATTTTTTTGATTTATTACCTCTATAAAACATTATTCTGGGGTAATCATCTCTATTAGATATAGCAATAAAAGGATAACTCTTATCATCTCTTAATAGTATGTTATAGCGGGGATTTTCTTTTTTAATAAGCTCGGCTTCAAGCAAGAGTGCATCAGTTTCGTTTTCAGTCAAAATAAATTGAATATCGCAAACTTTCCCAACAAGTGCTTGTGTTTTTGGTGATAAATTAGTCTTACTAAAATAACTAGATACCCTCTTTTTTAAATCTTTTGCTTTACCAACATAAATAATTTGCGATTTTTCATCCAGCATTTGATAAACGCCAGGCTTCTTAGGCAAATTTGCTAATAACTTATTTATATTAAAGGGTTTCACCTACCACCTGTGGTTTTTCAATCAACCGATATTTGATAGCTAAATAAATCAATTCAACATCATTCTTAATATTAAATTTAGAGAAGATCCTGTAACGGTATCCATTAACAGTTTTTGCACTTAGAAAAAGACTATCGGAAATTTCTTGCACTGTCATGCCTTTAGCAATCAATAACGTCACTTGCAACTCTCTTTCAGAGAGTGCATCAAACGGATTTGCATGTGCTTCACTGCTAATACTACATAACGCCATGCTTTGTGCTATTTCAGCACTTAGATAACGCTCCCCTTCATAAACGCGACGAATAGCTGTACACATCTCATCAACGCCACATTCCTTTGTCAGATAACCTACAGCACCTGCTTGCAAAGTCCTTTTCGGAAAGGGCTGGTTCGCAAAAGCACTCACAGCAATAATTTTTAATTTTGGCTGTGACTTACGTAGCCGCCTCGTCACTTCTAAGCCATCAATGCCAGGCATTTTCATGTCTAAAAGCACAACATCTAGCTCTGTTTGTTTAGCCAGAATAAGTGCTTTTTCACCACAATCAGCTTCTGCGGCAACTTCTATATCAGATACACCATCGAGAAGCTTTCTTATACCCAGTCTAACCAAAGAGTGATCATCGACGATCATCACCTTAATCAAACGCACCTCACTAATGTTCTAAAACCGGAGCACATGATGCTAATTATTTTAAACTCTTGCAAGTACTTTTTTACTAGCAACTATAGATGTGAATACTTGGGTTATCTGCTTCAATCTCAAAAAGAGCAGGAAATTCACCTAACTCTCTAGCTTTTTGAATACTTACATCTATATCATTACTCATGCACTCATAAAGCTGCTGATAACTTTTAATAACAAAATACACCTTTTGCATAGCATCAATTCGATAAGGCGTTCTAAACACTACCAGTGGATTAAACAGCTGTCTTTGTGGAATATCACTTTCAACAGAGTAAACGGTTTCACCAATTGATGATAGAATCCCACCACCATAAGCTCTTAAACCATCTTTGGTATCAATTAATCCAAATTCTACGGTAAACCAAAAAAGCCGCTGCATGAGTGGCCAATCACTTTCAGGCATTGATAAAACTTTTTTAGCGAAACGTTGTACAAAATTCGCTAACTCTAGATCTGTTAGCATAGGGCAATGTCCATATATTTCATGAAAAATATCAGGCTCTTGAAGATAGTCCAACTCTTCTCGTTTACGAATAAAAGTAGCCGCAGGAAACTGTTTATTTGCCAATAAATTGAAGAATTTTTCATGAGAAATTAGCGCTCCTACAGGATAAACAGTCCAACCTGTTAACGCTTGCAAACGCTGGTTGACATCAGGGAGTTGAGGTATTGTATCCTTGTCTAATCCTAACCGATCAATCCCTAAAATATGCTCTTGGCAAGCTCTATTAACAATGATCTCTTGCTGACGTACATATAAATCATGCCAAATTTCGTTTTCTTCGTCAGTATAATCAACGTACCCTTGCTCATTTGGCTGTTTAGAGACATATCGACTTTTAAATTCCATGAGTTAAACCCTTTTAAATTGACTGATGCTTAAATTTACTGCTCTTAGATATCATATTTTGCTAATTGATACCTAGAAATAATATGCTGAATGTCATTAACATAACGGTTACCTCGTGTAGAATAATGTTGTAATCCTACTGCCAACTTGATACCTAAAATCTTTTGATTATTTTTTCTCAAATTAGCTCGCAGTCTTCTAAACTGATTATACACCTGTCCCGTATTTAAATTTTTCATATAACTTTGAATCGCACTTTTATCGCTAGAGAAGCGTTTCACTTCATAACGCGCGTTTTTAGGTCTTTTTTTAGGTACAATACCGCAACCTTTAGAAAAACACCACTGACCAAAAAGGTTGTGACCTAGTTTTGCAAATCTTGAACGCCCCCAAGCCGACTCATCAGCAGCCTGCGCTAATAATAGTGACATAGGTATGATATCAATACGTGATAATAGTGCATCAACGGATTGACTGTTCACTTTAAAATCGTTCATCTCATATCGCTTAGCCAAGCTCTTTAACGCACTAGGCTGTAATTGTGCTTGCCCTTCCTGACGAGTAAGTGCCTTTTTTTGTGTAAGGACAAATGCTCTTTGCTTTAAAATCCTACTATTTTCTTTTTCTGCGATTGGTTTGAGACGTAAAAAAAACTGTTGTTGAGGCGTTATCGCGTAAGCATTCTGTAAAGAAAAAAATACCAGGAACATACACAAAGGAGTCGTAAATAAACGTAGAATCATGACAGTCGTTCATCTCTTAGATAAAGCAAAGTATTTTACTATAGACAGGTCAAAATGTCTAAATTTAAAACAACGAACATAGACTTAACGACGATTGGTAAAGACAAACATCCACGTGCATTAGACTTTAAATGACTCATATTGTATGTTTTTTATTGAACATATAAATAGAAATCTATATGATGCTTATTATTTGCACAGATTTATAATGCCAATATGCCTAAAATTACTGAAGATATCAGAAAACAGGCAATATACCTCTTAGGAGAGCTATCTAAACATTCAGATAAGGCTTGTTCAGATGCACTAATTGAGGCAGCGCTCGGCTGTGAAATATCACCTGATATGCTTCATAGTGCAATGATTGATGCTGATCCACTCTCCTCGGAGTACCAGTTTTTAGTTCAAAATCAAAATGTGCTAACAAACGGTTATCTAGACAAAGG
>JAUICE010000018.1 GCA_030428185.1 Gammaproteobacteria bacterium | reverse complement strand
AGCATCTCAGATCAAATAAGTGACTCAAAGTCTGCGTTTATTATTTTTGACTCTATTCCAGAGGCAGAAAAAAACTCACTAGCGCTTATTCACGTGCCTATTGAGACACTATGAAGGCTATTTATCAACGCTCAAAATGTGCAGTTTGATTTCCATTGGGTATAAAGCTCATGTTCACATGGGCTTTATTATCTCAAGATTTAAACTATGCGAGAGCAAATGATTGAAACCGCCTCTTCAGCGGAGGCTATAGCTGTATCAATCAGAACATGTTCTCTCTGCCATGGTTGATAGTCACGATTAATAACATCCTCCCAAGTCGGTACTGTTAAGCCTTTAATATCAGAGCATCTTGTTTCAACCCTGTGTCTATGCTGCTCTTTATCACTACAAATTATTTCGACCTCTAGAAATGGTTTGTTATTCTTTATGGTAACATCTCGCCAAGCTTTTCTTGTTAGCTCAATAGGGTTGACAGAGTCAGCAACAACCTTATGACCTATTTGTAAATTATCTGAAGCAATCGCATAAGCCGCCATATATCCTTCTGCGACTACTTTAGCATTCTTAATTATCGTTGTACTGAAATGCTTCACGAATCCCTTGCTCAATAGAGTCAATACGAAGGTACACAGCTTTTAGCTGATGACAAAGCTCTTTACTGACAGTGCTTTTGCCCGTTCCAGGTAGTCCAGATAAAATAATTAACATCAAGTCATCCTAAAAAATAATATAAAAGCCTAAAACGCGCAGTTCGGTTTCCATTGAGCGTATTAACGCACAAAAAACTAATTTAACCTATTGATATACATGTAATATCTTTAAAAAATTCTGAGCTAGCGTATTTTTATTGCTCTTTATGGAAATATAACAGTCTTTGCGTATACTTATAGAACAATATGGGTTGGCCATTTAGGAGGGTCTACCAATGCTAGATAACTTAAAAGAATTACTTAATGGATATCACTCTAAAGAAGAGATCGCAGCATTTTTTCAAAACAACCATAAGAAAATTTTTGCTCTTCATGATTCCCGCGGTCGCTCAGCAATGTATCTTCTTTTAAAGACTGAGCATAGAGAAATTGCCATCGAATTAATTAATCAATTCCCTGATAAGATCATTAATCACCATGCATCAAAAAAACATAAAGCTAGCCTACTTTATATGGCTGCACAGGAGGGCTATATTGATGTTGTTAACGCCTTGCTTGAGAAAAAAGCTAATGTAAATATAGTAAAAAACAATGGCGCAACACCACTTTATATAGCAGCGTATCACGGCCACCAGAATGTCGTTAGCGCATTACTAGCCAAGCACGCTGACCCGAACCTAGCAACAGATAAAGGCGCAACGCCACTTTATGTAGCAGCGCAAAATGGTCAGATTGATACCGTTAAGATGTTGCTAGAAGCAAAAGCAGATATAAATAAACCTTTACCTGATGGCGCAACACCACTTTATGCTGCAGCAAGTAATGGTCACACTGATATCGTTAATTTCTTACTAAACAACGGCGCTAAAGCAAATATAGATAGTACTGGTGACCATAGTCAAATGGACTGCAGTCCGATTTATAGGGCTGTGGAAGGAGGATATGATAAGATTGTTAGTGCACTGCTTGATCACGGCGTTGATGCAAACTTAATGATAGATGGACACCCTCTACTTTACATAGCTGCGCACGTAGGACATGGTGCTGTCATCGAAACATTGCTAAACCACGGCGCTGAAGTCAATAAGGTATTAGGTAATGGCCTCACATCACTGCTTATGGCGGCAAAGATGGGACATGCTAATGCTGTTAATGCATTACTAAGTAGAGGCGCTGATAAAGATGTAACTGATCAAGAGTTTGGCGCAACTCCACTTTTTATGGCTGCACAGAATGGCCATATAGATGCCGTTAAAGCATTATTAAGAGCAGGGGCAGACGTAAATAAGTCTTTAACTGATGGTACGCCACCGCTATTTATGGCAGTACAACAAGGTCATGTTGATGTAGTTAAGGAGCTATTAGCAGCAGGTGCGGATATCTCTTTAGCCCATAGGAGTGATATGACTCTTTTACATCACGCCTCAATAGATAATCAATCAGAAATAGTTAAAGTACTTGCAGCACATCCTAGTACAACCCTTGAAATGCTACAAACATGCGAAAATGATACTCACATAACTCCACAGATTAGAGACATACTAAATGAGGCAATTCAAGAAAGGATGAGCTTCGCAGAGTCTAACCCAGAGGGTCGTATCGCTTTAGAATTTTGGCCAAAATGTCCTATATCACTTCAGTGTATTACTGATCCTGTCGTGGCCGAGGATGGACATACTTATGAAAGGGCTTTTATAGTGCAGTGGCTCCAAACACGTAATACATCCCCACAAACTCGCCAGCCCCTTAGAGGAAATACACTTATAAAAAATTTTCAAGCTTTAGATACTATAAATACAGCTCGTAAAGTGATCGATAGCGCTTATAAAGAACATAAAACACCAAAACCCCCTGCAGCTAGCTCGTCTCAACAAGTTGGAGTGCTGACACGAGCCTCCTCAGCACCAAGTTTTTTTACCAGTGAAAGAACGTCTCAGGACAAAGAGCAGGAAGAGCATAAATCTACAAAAGGCAATGAGCATAATATGTAAAGAGGTTAATAGGTCATTTTTTATAGGTATTCTGAAATCAGGTGCTCCAACATAATTCAGTTAATACTCACGACTTAATGCCCTTCTCATCATTTAGAATTTTTAGTAGCTTTTTCTTGGTGACATTTCTTTCTCTTGCTCGCCCACATCTAATCGCATCGACTATACCTAATGGGATGATAATTAAGCCCTCTACTCATTGGATAAGTTGTCATTTACAGTTCATTATGAGAGCATGCGCTCTCATTAGAGCTCCAATTTTCAAGAGGTCCATCTCTATGTCCTTTTATTATGAATTAGAAAATCCTACCGAGCTGAAAGCAATAGAAATCAGCGATAAGTTAAATTGGGTTAAATTTTACTATAATGTAAATTCAGATGAAGAAAGTGACAACTATGATATAAACGAAGAACAATCAAGAATACGTGGAACTGTCCGGTCTGCAGTACATATGCCATTTCCCGGCGCGGGAATCACTAGCCATTCTTTTGACCATACAGAAATCTCTCCCTTACAAGAATATTCGGAGATGTCAAAATTTCGTAGAGATCATATTGCAGAAACAATCAATATATCCGAACAACTGCATCCACTTGAGTGGATGTTAATAAAAGCAAGAAACTCAAATATATTACCAGAAGAGTTATACAAAAAAATACGAATTGATGTCCGAAATAGAGTCTTACAATTTCAAGATGTCAGAGCTAAAAATAAAGTCACCTATGAAGACATAATAAAAAATATCCGCTTAGTAGACCCGCTCAATATAGAATTCAAACCTATCCGAGCTCCAGCTGATGTTGATGAATTCCGCGGTAAAATAGTAGCTTACTTGAGCGATTCAGATTACTTTACGCGTTATAACGAAACATTTACCTGTCCCGTTGAAGGATCAGAAAAGAAAGTAAGATTTGCAAAAATTCATGACACTCCTGAGCAGTGGGATATTTGTGATTCTTCCTATTCAGGTTATAGGATGGATTTGTTCCTAAATCCAAATGGCATAGGGGACGCACATGCGCTGATAAGCCCTCAAATCTCTAAAGATAAAGGATTTAAAATGCGGCTTGTGACGGTTCAAGAGTGGCAACTTTTAAACATGTCGTTAGCTTTTGGGCAAGCTAAGCTCAATTACGGAGATCTAGACAGAGCTGTCACCCAGGCGGCCCCACCAGCAATGAAAGTTAAAAATGGCGTCGTTGATTGGTCTCAAGAAAGTGAGCACAAGGAAAGTATCACCCCCCCTAAACCATCAAACGTTTATTTAATCAACGGTGGTAACATCCTAGAAAAACCCGGTGATAGAGCTTCTCGCATAGTGAAAGATGCGTTTGCAATGCATGCTATTTACTACAATAAAGATAGGTCAGAATGTGCCGTCGTCTTATCATGTGATGATGATACATTTAATCTAATGAATTTTGATAAAGCAAAAGAGCTTGCCGGCCAAGAAAAACTACCGTCTAACTTCGTGGACACTTTCGGTGATACAGCCACACACGGTGTTATAACTATTCCAGATGAAAAGCAGTATAAATCAGAAAGCCGGAGCTCATTCTTCTCCCCTGTATCTCAACCACCTACTAAAGTCCCCAAAAAAACCGATGAAAGTGACCTGGCAGACCCTTATGAGAGTAAAGCCCCTATTACGCGGGTTTGTTAACTCGAATATCCTGTTTAATGCCAACAGATGGTGACAGTTAAAATAAACTGTCACCATAAAGGTATCCTCCGATTAAGTTTTCACCCGGGATCGCTTGTGATGATGATTCGGTATCTAAAAACGATCATTATGAAAGGATAGGGGCATCATCAGCTTCATGAGTTTCGAATTGCAGATAGTTTAGCCCTTAAAAGAGCAAACGCTCATATTTTTACCGCGCTTTGCGCTTATCGTAAAAATATTAGTCGACCCCGGCCACTAAAGTTCGAAGCCAACAAATCAAATTTTAAATTTGATAAAAATCAACACGTTACGATGCATTGTTGACTTAAAAACTGCCTGAAACAGCCACATTATAGTCACAAAAAGCCATAACCCAGACACCTTTTGGTCACAGTAATTCATTCAACCCACGGTAATTATGAAGCATTGAAAAACAACTAAAAAGTTACTACAATTCGAATTAGACGCGACCAACTCGAAAAGCACTAATGATTAGACGTTCCTATCAAGAAATAATACAAAGCCATATTGATAAATATTCTCAAATGATTTTTATTTCCGGTTCTAGGCAAGTAGGAAAAACGACTATCGCCAAAACCTTTCAAACCAATGAGCATAGTTATTTAAACTGGGATAATGTCAATCATAGAAAACTGATACTAGAAAATATTTTTGCGTATATAGATAACCACTTGCTAAGTTCATTAGCCCAAACAAAGCCTTGCATCATCTTCGATGAAATTCATAAATTTAAAAACTGGAAAAATTTTATAAAAGGTATTTACGATCAATATAAAGAAAAACTAACCATCATTGTTACCGGCTCTGCAAAGTTAGATGTTTATAATAAAGGCGGAGACAGTTTAATGGGGCGATATTTTAATTATCAGATTTTCCCGTTATCCGTACATGAGCTCTTACAACTTCCTTATCAAAAGAAAATTCTTCAACCCCAATCCGAATTAAATTCCAAGGCATGGTCTACTCTCATTCAACGGGGAGGCTATCCAGAGCCATACACAAAAGACGAAGATGAGTTTTCAACTCTATGGCAAAGTTCGCGATTATCCCAGTTGTTTAGGGAAGAAATAAGAGATTATGCAAATATCCAAAACATCGATCAGTTAGAACTGCTAGGCCAATTAATTATTTCCCAAACTGGAAGCCAAACAAACTACTCCAACTTAGCCACTAAAATCAGAGTTTCCGAAGCAACCATAAGGAACTGGTTTAACTTACTAGAAAACACCTACTTTTGCTTTAATATTTATCCTTGGACTAAAAATGTAAACCGTTCCATATTAAAAGCCCCCAAAACGTACCTTTATGACTGGTCATTATGTCCTGACAAAGGGGCAATGATAGAAAATTTAGTCGCCATACATTTACTAAAAGCGATTACACTATGGAATAATACCGGTCAAGGCGAGTTTGGTTTGTATTATTTGAGGAACAAGGATAAACGCGAGGTCGATTTTTTAATAACTCAAAATCATCAACCTTGGATTATGGCTGAAGTCAAATCTAGCCATAAGCAACCACTCAGTGATAACTTAAGATTCTACCAAAAGCAACTAAATGTTCCTCATGTATTTCAGCTAGCCTTTGATATGGAATACATTGATATTGATCTATTTACAATAGATGCAATAAAAATTGTGCCTATTAAGACATTTTTATCGCAGCTAGCCTGATCTCATCTGTTTCCTACAACAAGATCACGCCACAGAGAAATAACACCGACAACACAGTCAACATCATTTGTCTCCCTGTAGTGGTACAGTAAATTTTATTGCGTTAGGCACTGAAATTTTAATTTAAGAGATTGCATGTAAGGAAGCTGATACGTTACTTTCTGAGCTACCAAAGCACTTAAGGTTAATGGCAGCGTTCACTTTAGCAACGGGATTAATGCAATCAAATGTAACTGGATTAAAATGGCAAGATATCAACTTGGAGAAAAAGCACGCTTTAGTAAACCCTGAAGACTCTAAAACTAACCAAACGATACCTGTACCTTTAAACCAGAAAACATTAGCAATTCTAAAATCCTGCAAAGGTAAACAAACTAATCACGCTTTTACTTACAAAGGAAACCCGTGAGCAGATGTAATAATCATGCGTGGCGAAACACATAGTGGCGAGCGGGCTTAGAAAATGTTAAATGGCATGACTTACGTCACACTTGGTCAAGTTAGCATGTAAAAAATGGTGCAAGTCTTCAAGAGCTGCAGCAACTAGGTGGTTGGTATAACTATGATATGGTTTTGCGCTTCGCTTCACCTTAAATCCCTACGAGCCCCTACGGCGCCCTAATATTTTTACCGCGCTTACGCGCTCTACGTAAAAATATTAGTCGACTCCCGACCACTTGGTTCGAAGCCAACAACTTAAATTTTAAATTTGATAAAAATTAACACCTTACGATGCATTGTTGACTTAAAAACTGCCTGAAACAGTCACATTACAGTCACAAAAAGCCATAACTAGGACACGTTTTGGCAAAGCTAGATAGGTGACCATTTGTGCCCTAAGTATCCTGTGCTTATTTTTACCCTCAATATTTTGCATGAACTATTGTCGTTTCTCAGCAAGCAGATAAGCATGGCTTTTATCTCTCTTTCCTATAGCAACTATCATGATCTTTAACTCATTGTCTTCAACAGAATAAACAAGTCTATATCCAGAATCTCTTAGCTTTACCTTGTAACAGTTTTTAAGTTTCCCGCGTAGAGCAGAACTTTTTACATGTGGTGACTCTAGTCGCTTTTTAAATGCTTTTTTAAATTGCTGTTGAATGGATGGCGCTAGTTTTTTCCATTCTTTTAGAGCGAGAGGGTGAAAATATAGATTATAAGTGATCTAAGTCAACTTTAACTGGCTTAGATTTATCAGATAGACGTTTAGACACGATATTTTCCAGCTCACGTTCATCTAGCATTTCCATCATTTTTTCAAATAATTCTACAGGTACTAAATAAGCAGCAGCAGTATTATGATTTAAAATAGCTACTGGACTCCCATCTGAATCATTGATTAATTTAGAAGGATTTTTTTTCAGCTCACTGATGCTAGCTACTTGCGTTGCATATAAGGATTGCATAACACACCTCATTTAAAATGACCTTTAAATAGAACTAATAATAGACCATTATATTGGTCATGTCAAATTATTGATCAATCATTGGTTCCCTATAGATTTAGCATAATGTATTGGGTTATCGGTCACACTAATTACTGTGACCAATATACTAAAGCAAAAAAAATAAATAACATTTTTTGATTATTTTGTTAGTTAGCTTCTTGCAGCTTTCAGGCATGTTACTTATAACTATTCTATTTAAATGATATTAAAACGTTTAAAGCAGGAAGCTTTAAGCTGCAAGTTTTAAAAGCTTTTCCCAAATAATAGCTGCGCGCTCATTGGACTGAGATCCATAACCTAGCATGCTGGAAGAGCGCTTTTAAAATCATCATTTAGAATTAATTTACTAAACTCATTTTTTAAAAAATCTTTCAATCTATTATCCGAATGATTCACTTCTTCAATTAAAGTGTCTCTGCCATCAATAACAGCAATAATATCTTCAAGATCATGACTTAAATTGTAGAAGTCTCGACCTAATCGTACATAGTACTTGAAAAGTAAAGAGTTTCCCGTTTTGATAAAGGTGTTAAAACTTTAAATCAAAACAAATAGGAGACTCTCTATTTTACATAGTAACAATCCAATTATAAAACACAAAGTAGGCTAGATCGTGCTACAACAATGCCAACACTATCTACAAGAATGAGTAGGAGAAGCAATAACTCGCTCTTTGGTTCCCATTAGGGCATTTAGGCGAGTAATTGCCTCAGCGGTCACTTCCTCGCTATCTCTTTCAGGGTTTGCTGTTTTACAAAGCTCAATATACGCTTCTTCGATAGCGGTTCTATCTTCTATGTTTGGTGCTCTTAAGCCACGAATAATCGTCGTAAATTGCTTGATGACTTGTTCAATCCTCTTAATCTTCTCTGAGGAAAATCTAGCTGTTTTTAGATGTTTCATGATGCTATCTGCAACAACGCTAAGCATATACCCCATGCCAAATGCATCACTACGAAAACCCACCTTGGATACGCTAGAAATAGTTCTATGCTCAGGTGCTAATCTTTTAGCATACTTTTCAAACTTCATCGCCGTTTCTGATAAAAAATGAAACCTCAATACGTCATCAAATACTCTTCTAAAGCTCAAACTTGATGGAGAGTAATCATCATGAGTACAAGCTACTTCGCCTACTTCTCTCGTTACTGAAAGATCTAGCGCTAAGCCAAAGTCAATCATGCAAACGGCGTAGGTTCCACAAGTTTTACGATACACCATGGCATTTTCTTCGTGTGTATCTCTATGTAACTGCTTTAATGATTTCAAAATCACCGCTTGCTCAATGAGTGAGATGCTGATATCTAGGTAATCTCTAAGGGTTAAACGTTCATCTTGTAAGGCCTGAACAAACGTCTCACCTTGAATATATGGAATAAGGCAGATGTGCCCATCTTGATAGGGAAAAAATGCGTTCTCGCCAGGCACACTCAACTCACCAGGGTAGACTTCACTACAACGGCGAAAATAACGAAGTCCAACCACACCATCACGATATGCATCATCTGCGGATAATGAAAACTTCAAGCAGTAAGGTGTTGATTTGCTACTATCCTCATCTGCATAGACTTTAAAAACAGCACCATAGCGTCCTTCACCAAGCTTCTTATCGATAATAAATCCATTGATATTATCACCTTCGCTAAACGTAACTTCAGGCATTACCACCTCCAAATAATGATCAATACGACCTATTTTAATGCATAGTGATTAAGGTATTATTAACAATACGGGAAGCCCGAAGGTGACGAGCCATAGAGTTGATTACAAATGGATTGCCCGAGAAAGCTCAGCAACAACGAAAAAGCATTAGACGATGACGAGGTGGCTTGGGTATATCCAGGACAAGATTACCAAAATGTTTTAAAAAGTATTGCTCTATGATCAAATACAGTCTTTTATTCAAGGCTGTATTAATTATGAGCACAACATTTGAAGAATGTTTTTCAAATATTGAAGATCCTCGCGTTATGGCATTGTTGCAGCACGATCTAGCCTACTTTGAATAGACGGATCTAGGCAAATTTTGAACTTTACGGCATACCAAGGCCAGTCATTTTATTAAGCACACTACAGCCAATCATAAACTCTTGCTTTTGGCGACTCATTTCTCTGGCATGCATAGCACGACCTAAAATGCGTTTATAACGCTGGACACCAAGCTCAGAATAATTATGCTGGCCATAGTTGTAATATCGCTGCCAAGCCATGCGTCCATTTTCTTTAATTTCCCAAATATTTCTATTCCTCATTTAATGAGCTTTAGAATTAACAACCGCATTTCTTGCTGGTGGAATAACAATATTTGAAGACGGTGAGTGCGCTGATGGTTTATTATAAACGGGAGACTCATTATAAGCGCCATCAGCGGTAAAATGCTCAACTTCATTATTAATTTGAGATAGTAAATCATCTACAACTTCATAATCATGAGTAAATCTATCTGTAAGCACTGCTGCTTGAATATAGTGATTTTCATCAATACCAAAATGCGCTTTGCGCTAAGAGCGGCGGTCGCTTACCTTATGTTTCTCCTAGTGCCACTCGTCACGTCCAAATCGTTTTAGGCCTGTGGAATCAAGAGCAATCGCAGCTATGTTTTCATTTATTTTACTGTACTTAATATAGCGCGGACTTTTTATATTTAACTCACTTAGTCGTCTTGATAAGGTTGTATAATCAGGACATTTAATTGATAAGTTCATTATCCGAAATAATGAGTTGATAAACTCTTGTGTTTGGCGAGTAGGCAATTTAAAGACCAGGCGAATCTCATGGCAAGCAATAATGGCGCCATCGGTGTAGCGTTTAGAGGAACCTGCACCATCATAAATGCGCTCTTTAAAATACCAATTATCAATCACACCTTGTGACAACCAGACCTCAATATCTCCGCGCATTTTCAAGTTTTTATTATATTCTGACCAATTAGAAACTTTATGCTTCTGCTTCTTTATCTCAATTCCTTTATCATTTAACCATTTATTGGGCATTTTAACGTGCAATTTATTAAAATTGCCGATCTTAATTACATGGTAATATTTAGCAAGGATGGATTATATTTGAGCGGTGCAACAATGCCGTGAGCAGATGTAATAATCATGCGTGGCGAAACGCATTGTTGCGAGCGGGCTTAGAAAATTTTAAATGGCATGACTTACGCCACACTTGGGCAAGTTGGCATGTTCAAAATGTTACAAGTCTTCAAGAGCTGCAGCAACTAGGTGGTTGGTCTAACTATGATATGGTTTTGCGCTACGCACACCTTTCATCCGATCACCTAAGGCATGCTGCAGAGCGAGTTTAGACACGTTTTGGTCACAGTAGTGGTTTTGAAGCAAGATAAAAAGTGCGTAACTTATTGATTGATTGGCGCGTTTGGAGAGATTGTTTAAGCCTCGCTTCGCCTCACCTTAAATCCCTTCGGGACCGCCTACGGAGCCCTAATATTTTTACCGCGCTTACGCGCTCTACTTAAAAATATTAGTCAACTCCCGACACTCTTAATATACGTGGTTGGGAGTTCGAATATCATGCAAGCAGTTTTTTCAATGAAATATTCCTCCTGGCGAGACGGCTTTAGTTTGAAATGCAGGAGCCCAGCACCTAAAATGTGCGTTTTCATATAAATATTATTAGCCCTTTAGGGCAAACAATTTTCATGAGAATAAGTGATACAAGTTATTTTAGGTGCGGGGTGACTATTTTGAAGAAGCCTTGCAACAAAAGCACAGGGAATATTTCGAAGAAAAAATGGCGCGCCCGGAGAGATTCGAACTCCCGACCACTTGGTTCGAAGCCAATATTATCAATATAGTTTTCATTATTTTTCAATGCGTTGCGATGCATCGGCGCAGCGAAAAACTGTCTAAAACAACTTAAATACGCCTGTTTCTGTGGTAGTTTGTTACAAATCTGCTATAGTACTACTCCTGTTACCTCTCAAGCAGCTTCTTGCTTTAATTTCGAATATGTCGTACATTTATGAATATTAAATTCGAATATGTCGCCAATAAAAATGATCCCAAGATTACTTACTTTACCCAAAGATGAAAATTTCTTCTTATTTGGTGCTCGTAGTACAGGCAAAACAACCATGCTTAGAAACCTACCATGGTTTGAAAATACCTTGATGCTGAATTTGCTAGAAGCAAAAACTGAGAATCGTTTTGCTCGCAACCCTGATGAGCTCAGCGCTATTGTTAAAGCCTTACCTGATAACAAAACTCACGTGATCATAGATGAAATTCAAAAGCTCCCCAAATTACTCGATGTTGTGCACGAGCTTATTGAATCAACAAATAAGCTATTTATTCTTACAGGCTCAAGCGCTCGTCGTCTAAAACGTGATGGTGCAAATCTTCTCGCTGGTCGCGCCTTTGTATACAACCTTTATCCTTTTTCATATCTAGAGATTGGTGAGCAGTTCAATTTGACTCATACCTTACAATATGGTCTTCTGCCCAAAGTTATAGAATATAAAAATGAAGAAAAAAAGCAGCTATTTTTGGAAGCCTATGCTAACACTTTCCTGAAAGAAGAAATATGGCAAGAAAAGTTTATTCGCAATTTAGAGCCATTTAGATATTTTCTAGAAGTAGCTGCACAATCAAATGGAAAAACAATTAACTTTTCTAATATTGCTAAAGATATTGGCAGCAATGATAATACCGTTAAAAACTACTACTCCATCTTGGAAGATACTTTAATTGGCTCCTTACTCCAACCATTCCAACACTCATTCCGTAAACGTTTAAGCAAATCACCCAAGTTTTATTTCTTTGACGTAGGTGTTACTAGAGTCTTAACCGGCCATATAGAAGTGCCGATCGTAGAAAGAACCAGTGCTTATGGTGAAGCCTTTGAACATTTTATCATTACGCAATGCCGTCAATTAGCGAGTTATTATCATCGAAGCTATCGTTTCAACTACTTAGCCACTAAAGATGGAGCCGAAATAGATTTAGTTGTTGAGAGACCAGGACAACCCGTACTATTTATAGAAATAAAAAGCACAACACAAGTTGAAGAGAGGCACTTAAAAACGCTTAAGTCTCTTGCATATGACTTTGGAAATTGTGAAGCCGTATGTTTTAGTCGTGATATCTACCCCAAAAAATTTGACACCATTACCGTTTATCCTTGGCAGGAAGGTATTAAACACTTTTTTACATAATAAATTTGGTAGTGCCTTCAACCTATCGCAATAACGTTAGCCTACTTATGCCGGGGGTTAGGCCAACTTAGGCCCTTTTGGTGCAGATGCAGGCTTTTCATCTACAGGCGATGGCGCCTCATGCTTTGCCTTCCAGAGACAATGTCGCCACTGCTCAACGACCCATTGGGCTTGCTTTGCCGACTTTGCCTTTTGTTCAAGGAGCTTGTCTAAACTGCAAGCGGCTTGAAACTGAATAAAATGCGCCTCAGAAGGTATTTCATCTAGCTCCTTTCTCATCGCACTGATAAAGCCAACTTTATGCTCATCAAAGTTTGCTTTATAAGCATCACTTAATTGCGCGCAGGCCTTCTCAATCATTACCTCTTTTTTTTCAGCGCTGATATCGAGGCGCTTTAAGCAAGCCAAGTTGGCATCCATATCACCTTCAAGTTCAATCATGCCAGCATAGGCTTCTTTTAGCTCAAGTGCGTTTTCTAACGTGATGACCTCATCAAAGTGCGCTTTAATCTGCTCGTTTAATGCTTGAATCACTATCTGTTTTGTCACGACCTTAAATAAACCATGACCTAAAACAGATTGAAAGAGTCGCCTGTTGACACCACTAAAACAACTTGGCTTATCAGCCTCTCCATCATCATACTCCTGCCCTTGCTCATTTGCTTTATCCCAATTATGAGCGCGACCTATCAAAGCAAGTTGGCGAATAAATAATTCTTTTCGAGTTTCAAGAGTATAACCATCAATGGCCGGTGCACTATCATCAAAAGCGGCTGTAAAAAACAAGGCAATTAATGACTGGTATTCTTCGAAGGTAGACCAGCGCTCTTGCCCATCATCACTGATATAAACATAGCTTGCATGTGGATGCATCCATTTATTCGGTCTCGATAGATAGCGATAAGCCGTATGCGCATCATGGCGGTAATAGGCTTCCAGTGCTTGCTTTTTTTGCTCCTCAGTCAGTACTGAGGCTAAATCATCCCAATCATCCCAGGCAAAAGGAAGCTGCTCCTCAAATTCCTCTCCACTAATATCTTTACAAATTATTGTAGCTGGACTTTCATTATAACGACGCTCAAGCTCTTCCTTTAACAACAAGAAAACCGCAGCAATACCACCCTTATCTCTTATTGAGCTTTGGTAGTGCAATTCAGTTTGATGTACAAGTCGTCTTTCTGACTCAGAGAGCGCAACCATAGAAGACTCTCGGTCTTGGGAAAGCGCTCTTAAGTCTAAGCCGGCGCCGAATGCGTCATCAGAATAAAAATTAGCATCCTCCGCTAACTCCCTTACCCTGGTTAGTTGAAGTAATATCTGAGCTGCTGATTCATTACCCATGCGATTAGCTAATCGTAACAGCTCATTTTCTCGTCCACCACCGTATTCATCCGCTGTCATTCTCTGATGGCATAAATCTTTAACGCCTGGAATGCTTAGTAAAAAGCGAATGTCATTGCTTAAGTCTTCCGCAGCACGTATGTGCGAGCCATATACCCTATCAACACCGCGGCGAATTAGATTTCTTAGAGCATAAAAAGCATGTATCGCCGTATCTTCCTCTACATCAAATACCCCGTTAGGGTGCTCTCCTTCATAGGCTGATTGTTGTTGTTTTAAGCCATGAATAAACGAAGAGACATGCCCGTATATATATTCTTCACCGTATTCGAAGTCATGTTTCTCAGCATAAGCAAAGACACTATTAATTTTAATTAGGTGTTCAAAGACAAGTACATCACCGTCTGCTACTGCACGCCGAAAAGGTTCGTAGTCATTCGCGCCTGCTGCTTTCTGTTTATCAAAACCTTCTATCGCTTCTAAATGCTTAAGTGTTGCGATATGACTGTCGTGTGCTGCATTTCTATAAGGGAGGTAAAAAATAAATCTTGCCGCATCTGATGCATTAAATCCCTCTATCGCCTCAAGATGCTCGAGGGTTGCGATATGACCGTTTTTTGCTGCACAAGGGTAGGCGACGTAGGCGGCATCCAGTATATCAAAACTTTCTATCGCCTCAAGATGCTCAAGAACTTCGATATGACCGTTTTCTGCTGCATACCGGTAAGCCTGGTAATCAACTGCCCTTGCCGCATCTAGTGCATTAAAACCCTCTATCGCTTCAAGATGCTTGAGGATTTCTAGGTGACCGTTTGCCGCTGCATACCGGTAAGCCTGGTAATCAACTGCCCTTGCCGCCTCTAATTGATTAAAACCCTCGATCGCCTCAAGGTGCTTGAGAATTTCAATATGTCCGTTTTCTGCTGCAAGCTCGTAAAAATCAATTAAATCGTCAGATTTAAGATAACCTTGAGCCGCATCCAAAAAACGAATAAATGGTTGGCTAGTCTTATTTAAAATAAGAGATTCCGCTATCGATTGATCGCTGTATGCCTTTTTAAGTGATGATTGCGCGGCACCTAAAAAGTCTATTAAATCAAAGTGCCCCGTTAAGGCTAGCGATTTTACAATCACCTCGTCGCTAACAACCTCTCGAAGCCTAGTTACTAACTCTTCTTGTGATTCATGAGCTTGCGGTGTACGAAGCCACAAGCAAATTAATAACTTAATTTGTTCGCTTTCTGTTGTTTGAGATAGCAAATCTATAAAATCTACCATGCCAAGTTGATTACTTAATAGCTCAAGCTCACTTGCTGTTAATGTGTTATTAAAATATGCATCCATTAAAAATGAATTAACTAAGCAGCCTTGCGGGTGAGAAAGGCGCGCTGATTCAGTGGAAAATCTTATCATCTTTTTTCACCACCTACATCGTTCAAATATGGCGACAACTATAATTACTTTGATCAGTCAGGTCAATATGCAGCCACAGTAAGCACCTACAGAGAAGACTGCCGGGGTGCCCCCTTAAATGGGAAAGACCCCACTAACTTTAATAACAAAAAAGATAATGTTAACTTGTTGATTTTAATAGTTTAAATGGCGCGCCCGGAGAGATTCGAACTCCCGACCACTTGGTTCGAAGCCAAGTACTCTATCCAGCTGAGCTACGGGCGCATCTTGATGAGCATAAGTGGCGAATTTTTTTGTTGTCGTCAGTTCTTATTCGGTCATTTGCCTATGCAAACTCCCTCACCAAAACTTTTCTCCGCCTCAAACTTCACTCACTTATGCTCATCAATACTAATAAGTGGCGAATTTTTTTGTTGTCGTCAGTTCTTATTCGGTCATTTGCCTATGCAAACTCCCTCACCAAAACTTTTCTCCGCCTCAAACTTCACTCACTTATACTCATCAATACTAATAAGTGGCGAATTTTTTTGTTGTCGTCAGTTCTTATTCGGTCATTTGCCTATGCAAACTCCCTCACCAAAACTTTTCTCCGCCTCAAACTTCACTCACTTATGCTCATCAATACTGATAAGTGGCGAATTTTTTTGTTGTCGTCGGTTTTTACTCGGTAACTCACCGACGTGGGCTACTTAGAAAAAATCTCTCTACCCACTGAGCCTCATAACAATTCAGGGACATTATAACCAAATGATTTAGTTAAAAAAAACTATCACACATAAAAAAACCGCCATAAAGCGGTTTCTAAAACATGGTGGGCCGTGTAGGGATCGAACCTACGACACAGAGGTTAAAAGCCTCCTGCTCTACCGACTGAGCTAACGGCCCCAAAGAGCTGCTTATATTACCTTGTTTTAAGAAAAGCTCAAGTATTTTTCAAAAAAACTCTCCAATAATTTTCCATACAACCTACTGATTTTTAGACAAAAAGCGCCACAATAAGACCGCTCTTTGCCCTAACTGAACATTTAATACTATAATTGATCAATATATAAATACAAAGTGGACATTTATGCCTCTAGATAAAAGCAATTTAATGATTGAAAATCAAGATCCTAATGATCAATTTGGCTTTTTAGAAACATCAGATCCTGAGCTGTCACATGAGGATATGAAGGCCATCATCTCTAGAGTTCAAGCGAGGTTAGCTATCACCTTAGCAACCATCAACCAACTCAACTCAAAGCAGCTTGCTGCCATTGATCAGATATCAGCTGTTTTTATCACGCAGGTTACTAAAGCAAATGAAGTTGTTAAAGTTATCAAGGAAAAAGATGCTGATATAAAAGCAAAAACACTCAAACTACCCATTGCTGTATTACGATTGGCGACCGATCTGGTTGCTTCTAGTGAAATTATTGATGTTATTGACTCTGTTTTTTCCCTAGCTCACAGTGCCTGCGATAATATTGACGTACAGATAGATAAAGTCATTGATAATTTAAAAAAGCTAACCTCTTTGACTTGTATTGAAAGCTACCAGGAAGCAGAAAGAACGTTACTACAAGCGACAGATATCGATGATCAAAGAGAACTATGGGCGAGATTTAAGGGCGAGCTATGCACCATTGCCAACGAAAAATTTACACAGCTCTATGAAAAATATCTAACCAATCCCGACTTTATCACGCTACTTATCAAACAATATATACAAGAAAACCCTGGGCAAAGCATTACTAATATTGAGGTTGAGGTAGGCAGAAAAGCCTTAGAATTGGCCAATGAAGTACTTAAACCGCTAGAAGAAAAAGTCGAGGATATTGAAAAAATTAAAATGGGCGTTTTAAGTCACCAGGGCAAAGAAGTCATTAGAGCCTACTTTATTCGTCTAAATTTAATCAACTGGACATTATCTTGCGAAAAGTCAGGTACAGGAGTTTCCAAACATCATGCTCATCAACTTGCTAAATATTTTGATTTTATAGCACAAAAAAAATATTTAGGTTTCTTAGGCAAAGTAAAATATAAAGGGAGGAAAATGTCGGCCAGTGAGTATAAAAAACAGTATAGATATTCTCCAGTTAAACTTGGACTTTTCCACTCCCAACATAAACTCGACCGATTATATGATGAGCTACATGGGGTACTGCCAGAGCTTGAAGAGGCGCTGATTAGTGGCATTATTGCATCTAGTGAAGATATTCCTTTATCCGATACGCTACTACCTAAAGATAATCCACCTACTGTTAGAAAAAGCGTTTATCGCTTCTCACATCGTACCTCTGCCGCCACTCTATTTTCTAATCATGAGCGCTTAAGCCCGATTACTACAGATAAACATGCGGTTGTTTTAAAAGGAGTGCGAAGTTTGGATGAATCTTCTTCAGATCAATATGGCTTTTTTGATGAGGAAGAACGTTCGCCACATCATCCAGCGCCCTCTCCTATTACTAAAAAATAGTGTGTTCGCTAAATATCAACCTAGCCCTTTCAACATAGGTACAAAACGGACTGGAAGTAATATTTCTTCTAGATACTCACCATTACTACTTCGAGTGTATCGCTTCAAGATCTGAGTCTGATTTTCCTCGCCTATAGGTGCACATAAACGACCACCATTTGCCAACTCAGAAAGTAAAATTTCAGGCACTTCCATAGGTGCTGCTGTTAGTATAATCGCATCAAAAGGAGCATACTCAGCCCATCCTTTGTATCCATCAGCAATTTTGAGCGTTATATTTGAAATACCAATATGCTTAAAAGCGCTCTTTGCCTGGTGACTTAACGTCTCATAACGTTCTATGCTATACACATGAGATGTTAGCCTCGATAAGATAGCCGTTTGATAGCCACTGCCCGTGCCAATTTCTAACACCTTATCGGTGGGCTTTAAATTTAGTGCTTGCGTCATGTATGCAACGACGTAAGGCTCTGAAATCGTTTGTCCATCACCTATGGGTAAAGGAGTATTCACATAAGCTTGTTCTTTATACTCATTAGGAACAAAAGCAGCTCTATCAACTTCTCTCATCGCCCTTAATACTGAACCAGAAATACCTTTTTCTTCTAATGTGTTGATAAGACTTTCATGCGTATCCATTTACACTCCTGGCACATCACCCCAAATATATTTATGCAGTTGTGTCTGTAGACGCACCTGGAGCTTATCTTGCAAAATCCACTCGGCAAGCTCTTTTATAGGGAGCTCTTCCCAACTTGGTGATAAAAGAACGTCTGCATATTGAGTTAAGTGTTTATCTTGAATTAACTCTTTTGCCCACTCATAATCATTCCTGTTAGCAATAATCAACTTAAGTTGATCTGTTGGCTTCAAGTGATTTAAATTTTCAAAGAGATTTCGATGGCTCTCACCAGAGCTTGGGGATTTCAGGTCCATAACTATCATTACCCGTTTATCTACCTTATCAATAGGCAGCGCACCACTGGTTTCTAAAGAAACTTGATAACCTAAATCACATAAAGTCGATAATAAAGTGATGCAACCCGGCTGAGCAAGCGGTTCACCACCTGTAACAGTGATATATTGAGCACCAAAACTTTTTACTTTTTGCGTAATGTCTTCTAAAGTTAGCTTCTCGCCTCCCTTAAACGCATAAGCACTATCGCAATACACACAGCGTAAAGGACATCCCGTCAAACGCACGAAAACCGTCGGTAAGCCAACAGTTGTTGACTCACCTTGAATCGAAAAGAATATTTCTGTAATGCGTAAAGATAACGTCATGAATAATCTGTGAGCTTAGATTCAGCCAATCTTGATGCTGCTGTATTAGGATAATGCTTTGCCACCTCAGCTAGTTTCTCTTGAGCCTTTTGTTTCTCTCCAAGATAACCGTAAGTCATACCTAACTTATAAAGTGCTGAAGCATTTTTTGAAGATTTAGGAAAATCATGAAGCACCGTATCGAATTGTTTCAGTGCCGATTGATAGTTGTGATCTAATAGATACAACTCTCCTAACCAGTAATGTGCATTTGCAGACAGCGGGCTATTCGGATGCTCATTTATAAAATCTTTTAGTGCTAATAATGCATCACTATACTGACGATTTTTCACCAGCTCAAAAGCACTTTTATAGCTCTCCTGTTCATCTGACAAATCTGCCTCGCGAGTTGTCTCCAGCTCCAGTCCTTTGACCTGAGTATGTTTCAACTGCTGCTCTAATGTTTTATCTTGACTATCATCCGTTTTTTTAGGTAGCTTGTTATCACTCAACAAAGATAGTTTTTTTTGCTGCAGTTCAAGCTCACCACGCAGCGCTTGGACCTCTTGTTGTAATGCATTAAGTTTAGATAACAATAGCTGCATTTCATCTGTACGCTGATTTGGTTGTGCTTTGAGTGACTCTTCTTGTAAAAAGTCCTCATTGCCTTCTACATCAGTATGCCGACTACCGCTTATATTTTCATAAACAGGCATGCTTTCACTAATTGGCGCTAACTTAGCATAGACTGGAATCATCAGAAAATAGGTTAATAAAATAAAACTTAGTTTTTTCATCGTATCGCCTCATAATCTAACTCAACACGTCTGTTTTGCCTATAACTTGACTCATCGTGCCCATATGCAACAGGACGCTCTTCACCGTAACTAACCAAACGAATTTGCCTTTTAGGAACTCCTGCCACACGTAAAAACTCATATACACTTTTAGCTCTACGCTCACCTAGTGCAATATTGTACTCTCTACTGCCACGACTATCTGTATGTCCCGATAGTAAAACACGGGCGCTAGGATGCTCCATTAAATAAGTTGCTTGTGCATCAAGAGATGGGTGATATTTGCTTGCAAACACTGCATTGTCAAAAGGAAACAGATAGACCTGGTTATGTGGCGCTTTCGTTGTGTAACGCTCTCCAGGCTCTTCAGATTTAAATGATACGCTATCCCCTACACCATAAGATTTTACACCTCGCCCTGTATCGCGGACATCGGTTACAGGTGCTGATACACCTTGACTAGCGCAACCAGCTAAAAAGAGGAAACCAGAAAAAAAACAAGAAAGCACTATTCGGTTAAATTTCATTATTATTCCTGTAACTAGGATTTAAAATTATTGAGTATACCTCTAGCAATATCCAATGGAAACCAAAATGGTTAACTTGCATTTATCTAACAAAGGCAACAATTTTTTTAAGTATTTGTTTTGTAGCTTTATTTGCTGCAATAACGCCTCCTATAGGTGATTCATAAGGGGCTTTTATGACAGCATGAAATCGAGCTTGGCGGATTAATCGATGGCGTTTTGCATCAATCAAATAAGCAAGAACCGTCATTTTAACTGTGCTTGGTTTTGTTAAAAAGGATTGATGCAACGAGATAAGGCGTGTCTTTAGTTGATAAGCGACATCGTCAGCATAAGTAGCCGGAACAACACCTGTAAATAGACTAGCATTTTGCAAACTATTTAGTAATAGCGTTTCAAACATTAGTGCAGGAGGTGATACCCAGTGATGTTTTACAAATGTCTGACGTTCATATGGCTTTGTTGTATAGAACATATCAGTAGAGTTCAATGAGTCGACAACTTCCGGCCTAAGAACTTGCAGGATGCCCTTTTTTATATGTTTAGAACTTAATTTCTTCGTTGTCGCTTCAAGCTTATAAGCATATTGCTTGGGAAGTTGTATTGGACCACAACCACTCATCAAAGCAAATGCACTAAGCCCTAGTAAAACACGTGCTATCAATTTCATCATTGATTATTCCCCTGGACCAAGACGACGAATTTTTTTGCCCCGAACAACAATTGCAGGATTCATTTGAAGCTCTTTAGTCAACTGATCTATTCTATCGATGAGCACATCAAGTTTATTTAATACACTGACAGCACTTGGCAATGCTTGTGTTTCAAATACTCTCATCACTCGACGTCCAGCTTTCATTGTTTGTGATACCTGTGCGCTAGTACCACTTAGCCTATCACCTACTTTTGTTATTGAATCTAAGCTCTGGCCAACTTTATTAGCCAGGACCGGAAAGTCTTGTGCTGCTTTTGAGGTGCTTTGTATCACTCTCTCTATAGCATTAGACTGGTTGGCTAATGTGCGGGTAATTGTTTTAAGGGACTCTAAGGTGATGTGCAGTGCCTCCCGGTTTTCTTTATTTAAAATGTCTTGAACATCACTGGCCACATTGGTCACAGTATCTGAAATTTTTTTAGCTGACTTATCCAGCTGAAACAAGAAAGAAGGCTGATAAGCAATAATAGGATAAGGCTCGCCTGGCTCAACAGATACTATCTTACCACTAGCACTTAATGCGCTTAAACCAATAAACGTCAGTCCGGTGATCCCTTGTGTTTTCAGTGTGGCGACTGTGCTGGTTAAAATCGGAATATGGGCATCAACATCAACTAATACCTGAACGACTTGCGGATCTTTAGAGCTGATTTGAATGGATTTAACGCGCCCTACAACAACACCATTAAACTTAACTGCAGATTGCTCAGCAAGCCCAGCAACAGACTCACTGATATTAATTAAATACGTCTTATAGGAGTGCCCTGACAAATCACTCGAAAGCCAAAGCGAGGCAACGATAATCGCGCCAATCATTACTAAAACAAAACTACCGACTAAGGTGTAATTCGTTTTAGGATCCAAAGCAACTCCCTAGCTCTAGTAACGTATTCATATAATTACTAAGATTAGCAAACACTTGATGGTTATGACTAATTTTTTATATAAAATCTGCCAAATCCTAAAAGCCTGAAGAAATAGAAAATTGAAATGCCTCAATCCTATCTCCAGGTAATTTACGTAATGCTTTAGCAAAACTAAAGCTTAATGGTCCAAATGGTGAGCGCCACTCTACTGCAACCCCAGTCGAATATCGCAGTCCATTTGTTGGTGTTCCTGCTTGGTTTTCAGGCACGTGGACTGCAAAAACATTACCAAAGTCTACAAAAGCGGTGGTTCTGATTGTGCCACGACTCAATGGAGCGGGAAGCACCAATCCTAAAGAACCATTCACAAGAAAGTTACCACCCATGCTGTTCATTTTGGAGTCAAGTGGACCTAAGTTATAAGTATCATAACCTCTTACCTGTCCTGGCTGTGCTATACCACCAGCATAATAATTTTCATAAAAGGGTAGGCCATTTCGACTAAATGTATCTCCATAACCAACATTACCCATAGCTGACAAAATAAAACCGCTATTGCTAACAGGCCAAAACAAGTGTGCTCGGTAGTTTGCTTTATAATAGCTCAAGGATTTTGCAGTTAATGGTAACGCAACAACAACTCCTGCCTGTTGATTCACCCCTGATGTTGGGAATGGAAGCTTGTCATATGTATTGTAGTTCCAGCCTAACGATAGTTTCGCAGTTGTAAAATCTCGACCATTCTCATCAACGAAGGCTTGTAACTGGGTCGCTGGGCTATCACCAAGCGAGGTGATTTTATAACGCTCAACACCAAGACCTAGCTGCGCGTTTGCTCTATCACCTAATAAGACATTATATCTTAATGTTGCTCCGTATCTATCTGAGGTAAAAGAGCTGATATTAAACCTTCCTGGTGTTTGTGTTTGATAATAAACATCAAAACCTCGCCCTAGACCATTGGGACGATAAAACGGATCAAAATAAGTAAAAGCGTAGCTACGCCCCCAATAACTCGTATTGAAATTAACACCTACAGTCCGCCCAGTTCCCATAAAATTGCGCTGATTAAATGACGCATTAAATTCAGGACCATTGGTACCATACCCAACAGAGGCGGTTGCTTCAGCCGTTGGTGCTTCTTCCACCTCAAAAACTAAGTCAACTTGATTATTAGTACCTTCAACTGGAATGGTCTGTGCCTTAACATTTTTAAGATAACCTAAAATACGGAGCTGTCGCTCGGACTCATGCACATTATGCATTGAAATTAATGCCGCCTCGTCCTGCTTAATGACTTGTCTTAAAACATAATCAGCGGTTTTAGTGTTTCCTTTAAAGTGAATTCTTCTAACATAAACATGGCGCCCGGGCTGAACGACAAAAGTAATAAATACTTGTCGCCTCGCCTCATCTACTCTAGGCTCAACATGAATAGAAGGTAATCCATACCCAACATCACCCAACGCCTCACCCAACGCTTTGATGGATTCTGTAACCACCTTCTTGGAAAATACTTCACCTTTTTTCACTAAAATAAGTTTGTCTAATTTAGACTTCGGCAAAATAGTGCGGCCAGAATAGTTATATCCAGAGAATCGATATAGCGGTCCCTCAGTCACTTTAATATTGATAAAAACAGACTTTTTATCTGGAGATAATAAAACCTTATGTGAATCAATATGAAACTTTAAATAGCCCCTATCCAAATAATAGGCTTTAATCGAGTCTAGAGACTTTGATAGCTGGGGTAAGGAATATTGGTCTGCCTTAGTAAAATAAGTCAATGTAGACTGCTCAGACAGAGTCATCAAACCTCTCAACGTATCAGATGAAAACGCTTTATTACCAAAAATCTTAATGGCTTTAATACGTGCAACTCGCCCTTCTGAAATATTTATTGCAATAGAGACACGATTTTGTGTTAGCGGGACCGCCTTAATATCAATATGAGCGTTGTATTTACCGCGAGAGTTATATTCTTGCTTAAGCTGTAATTTAAATTGCTCAAGTAAAGAGCGATTGTAAATTCGTCCTTTAGATACACCCATGGTTTTCAAGATTTTCTTTAGAGCATCGGTGGGAATGAGTTGATTACCATTTACACTAACGCTACCGATGGTAGCCCGCTCTGCGACATGAATAACCAATGTATTATCTTGGCGCTCTAAATCAATTGCTTGAAAAAAATTTGTCTTATATAGCGCTCGAATAACTGCTGTCGTTTTCTTACTTGTCATCCGTTCACCAACATGAACTGGAAGATAGCTTAAAACAGTTGAACGATTTACTCTTCCTAATCCAACAATTTTTATTCTTTTGATATAAAAATCATCTGCACTTGCAAAAGTAGGAGAGGACAAAGCACACGATAAAATGAAAATACTTAGGCGTTTAAACTTCATGATTTATTCTTTATATTTTTCCAAGCCCTTATGGGCACTATCAATTAACAACTATAAGTAACGTGATTAGATTAGTTTTGATGATATTAGCTACTGTCCAAGTAACCTTATTATATCGTTATAAAATGCCAATCCAGTCAACATTAAAAGAAACAGAACCCCAAACAACAATGCTGAATTTCTTGTCACTTCACCTACTGGTTTTCCAACAAGATATTCTACTAGATAAAATAAAATATGCCCTCCATCAAGCACAGGTATCGGCAACAAATTTAGAACAGCCAAGCTTACACTTACAAGTGCCAAGAATGCTAAGTAATAAGCCATACCATTTTCTGCTGAGCGTCGTGCGCCTTGGGCAATCCCTATTGGCCCACCAATATGTTTTATTGACATTTGGCCGGTAAATAATTTAACCAGCATCTTAAAAGAAACAAACGATAATTGCCAGGTTTGATTTGCAGCTTGCTTTATCGCCGGTAACAAAGGGTACTGGTTTAGCTTAAACCACTCTTTTGCCAATGATGGTGGCTTTGCTGCAAGGCCAATGTAACCCATTTTTTTCTTACCCTGAATCTTATGTGAGACAAAAACCTCTAAGTTTAATTTGTGCGTTCCTCGCTTCACTGTTAAATGAATAACGCTTTCAGGATGTTTTTGTACGTAGTCAACTAAGAACAGCCAATCATCTATCCTATGCCCATCTACCGACAAGATCTCATCATTTATCTTCACTCCGGCCTTAAAAGCTGAGCCATTGTTCACAACACTACCAACAATAGGCGTAATTTTAGGAATGAAAGGCTCAAAACCTATCAGTTGAAACAAATGCTCTTGTGAAGCATTAACGGTTAATTGGCTTAAATCTAGATTCAGCGTCCTTACTTTTGGTGACTTAAGCTGCTTTACTTCAATCAATATAGGCTTTCTACTTCCCATATAAGAAGCTAACTGTAATCGAACATCCATCCAGTTCGACGTTGGATGATTGGCTATTGTAATAAACTCATCATTAGATTTAATACCAGATTGGTAAGCAGCTGAGTCAACGTTCACCGTTGAAACGATTGGTGATAGCTCTGTGATACCAATAAGATACACACCTGTTAATAAAAATAATGCAAAAAGTAAGTTAAATAGGGGGCCGGCAAAGGCGATTAAAATTTTAACTAATGGAGGTTTGCGATTAAAAGCAAATGGCAAGTCTTCTGGCGAAACCTGCCCCTCATCTTCATCGAGCATTTTCACATAACCACCAACCGGTACTGCAGATAGCGTATAAGTTGTTCCAAATCGGCCAGTATAAGCTATTAGGCTAGGACCAAATCCAAGTGAAAATTTAAGCACCTTCACACCAAAAAGCCTCGCCATCAAAAAATGGCCTAACTCATGCACAAAGATAAGCAGACAAACAGCTATAAGAAAATAAAAAATAGTAATAAACAAATCCACTTGACGGCCTTACAAAAGATTAAGCCACTTAGCAGATACTAAGAAAAACACAGAGGCCGGCAATAAACTATCGAATCTATCTAATAAGCCACCATGTCCAGGTAATAATGCTCCAGTGTCTTTTAATTTAACTCTCCTTTTGAGCATACTAATAAAGAGATCACCAAAAACAGAGCTTATAAAAACAATAGCTGATAGCAAATACCAGTTTAAAAGTTGCTGCGGTAAAAAGTAGTATCTTGCAACAGCAGCTACAATTAATACCGAGCAAAGACCTCCAAATAAACCTTCTAAGGTTTTTCCTGGGCTAACCTTGGTAATCAGTTTGTGTGATCCAAATGCTTTACCAGAAAAATAAGCACCACTATCTGCAGCCCAAACCAAACCCATTAAATAAATCAAATATGCATAGCCTTGGGTCTCTAATTTTAGTTGTATAAGCGCTTTAAATGCAGCAACTAATACAAAGCTTATCAGCGTTAGAACAACACTAGAGTGGCCCCAAATAAAGCTTAATCGTGGATAAGCGAGGATCAAGACCAACAAGAGCAACCACAAATAAAAGGAAAAGACTAGGAGCCATCCACCAGTGATAAAATAAAAAACGGCCAATAACACCCCTATAAATAAGGATAGAAGCACGAAGCTGCTTGATTTTGAGTTAATTGGTGCTAAAGATAAACCTTCCTTAAATGAAAAGGTGAATAAAATAATACACAAAAAAGCAAACTCACTTGCAGATGAAAAAACAATAAGAAGTAAGACGATAGGAGCCAGTAATAAACCAGTAACCAATCTTTTTAACATGCTAAATCCTTATGATTAACCTTACCAAATCGGCGCTCTCTTTTTGAAAACACGTCCAGTGCTTTATCAAATGAGTCAACAGTAAAGTCAGGCCAATGACAATCACAAAATATCAATTCACTATAAGCATGCTGCCATAAAAAAAAGTTACTGATACGAGTCTCTCCACTTGTCCGAATGAGTAAATCAGGATCGGGTAGCGGATAAGTCCCAAGATATTGACTAAATCGCTCTTCATCTAAACTATCAATATCTAACGCACCTTCTTTATACTCGGATGCTATTTTTTTTGTCGCCTGAATGATATCCCACTTTCCACCATAGTTGACGACAACGTTAACAATCAAGCCGTTATTATCTTTAGTTTTGTCTGTTGCTTCTACAATCAACTTTTGCAATGACTTTGTCAACGCTATAGTATTTCCACTGAAAACAAGCTTTACACCATTTTTATGTAACGATTTAAGCTCCTTAGTTAAAACAGACTGAAAAAGCTCCATTAAAAAGCTAACCTCAACTTTCGGACGCTCCCAATTTTCACTGCTAAAGGCAAAAAGACTTAACACTTTGATGCCTCGCTCATGAGCTCTTTTAATAATTTCTTTAGCAGTTTTTGCTCCAGCTAAATGTCCAAAGCTTCTTGGTTTGCCCTGAGCCTTAGCCCAACGACCATTACCATCCATAATAATAGAAACGTGCTTAGGTACAATACGGCTAGAACCTGACAAGAAATCGCCCCTTTAACTAAAAATTAAACGGTAGCTATTGTACACTTATACCCAATTGACAGCAAAAATAGCTACCGTTTAAAGGCGCAGGCATGTATAAGGGTAAAAAGATTTATCAATTAACTGATGAATTTGGTGAACTATTTGTTTCTGAGAATAAACAGTATCGTTGGCTAAGTTTTGATAACGCCTATATACAAACTATTATTAATAAACAATCTCCATGGCTACCCGAACTATGTTACTTGCAGTCATTATGCTCAACCATCAGTAATCCATGTGCAAAAGTACTCATTTTGGGTGCTGGCGGCGGTGGACTCATTCATTTTTTACATCACTACTTTCCTAAAATAGATATTCATGCTGTCGATCTTAGAAATGAGGTCATCAACATAGCCAAAACTTTTTTTTATGTTGATTTAAACATTATTAATGCCTGTGCTTGGCAATATATGCAGGATTTAAAAGAAAGCTACGACTATATTTTTATTGATATCTTTACTGGAGAGGACAAAGTTCCCAAACAAAACCTACACACACTACTCATGAGCCACTCAATAAAAAGCGCTGGGATAGTCAGCATAAACCTTTTATTTAACAATAAACAAACTATGTATAAAGAAATAAAATACATACGAGAAAATATTTCAGACAAAACACTATTATTAACAACTTCAAGTCGTCAAAATATTGTTCTGCATATTTTTTTCACAAATGAGTATCTCACACTCATTGAACATCTTGTGAGGGCAAACCGAATTGAGCGGCCATTATGGGATGGCACACTAGGTGCCATCAGCAGATTATACTTCGAGTAAGTCTTCTTCTTTTCTTGAAAGAACACTTTCAACATCACTGATGTATTTGTCCGTTAGCTTTTGAATTTTTTCTTGCTCACGTCTATCATCATCTTCAGAAATTTCTTTAGCCTTTAGTAGGTCCTTTAATTGACCGTTTGCATCTCTTCGAATATTTCGAATAGCAACACGAGTATTTTCAGCGACCCCCTTAACTAAACGGATCATCTCTTTACGTCGCTCTTCAGTTAGAGGTGGTAATGGCACACGAATAACTTGCCCCGCGGACTGCGGATTAAGTCCTAGATTCGCATTAATAATTGCTTTTTCAATCACAGGGACCATGTTTTTTTCCCATGGCGTCACTGTCAAAGTACGTGCGTCTTGAGCATTAACACTTGCAACCTGACTTAAAGGTGTCTCATTTCCATAGTAATCAACCGTTACTTGTTCAAGTAAACTCGGGTGAGCACGTCCAGTTCTAATGCGAGACATTTCCACACGTAACGCCTCAACACTTTTTTCCATCCTCAAGCCCGTTTCATTTCTAATTTCTTCTATCATGAGAATCTCCAATCCAAGTTCCTACCGATTCACCATTAACAATAGACAGTAGAGCACTGTCAGCACTCATATCGAAAACAATTAAGGGCATATGATGATCTCGGCACAAGCAAATAGCCGTTAAATCCATAACATTTAAAGTCTGCTTAAGCACTTCACCGTATGTAAGAGCATCATAACGCGTAGCATTCTCGTCGATTTTAGGATCTGAAGAATAGACCCCATCAACCTTTGTTGCTTTTAAAACAACATCCGCGCCTACCTCAATAGCTCTTAAACATGCCGCTGTATCCGTTGTAAAAAAAGGATTACCGGTACCGGCTGCGAAAATAACCACATGACCAGTTCTAAGATGTGTTATGGCTTTGCGTCGATGATATGGGTCAACAACTCCTAACATAGGAATTGCTGACATAATGCGTGCGGGCAAATCTATTCGCTCCAAAGCGTCTCGCATAGCAAGCGCATTCATCACTGTTGCTAGCATACCCATATGATCACCGGTTACGCGACCAAGTCCAGCATCAGAGAGTTGTTTACCGCGAAATAAGTTACCACCGCCAATGACAAGCCCAACTTCAACACCCATTTTAATCAAACGAGAAATATCTAAGGCCATACGATCAAGAACTTCAGGATCGATGCCAAAAGCATGACGCCCCATAAGCGCTTCACCACTTAGTTTAAGTAGAATACGCTTAAATCGTAGTGATTTTTTTTGTGAACCCATTATTCAGCTTCACGTACTTGAGCCATCACCTCTTCGACAAAATTATCAGCTTTCTTCTCGATACCTTCGCCAACCTCATAGCGGACGAAACCAGTAACGTCAGCATTTTTTTCCTTTAACACTTTAGAAACCTTCATATCAGGCTGTTTAACAAACGCTTGTCCATGAAGACTGACTTCATCAAGAAACTTATTGATTCGTCCACCAACCATCTTTTCAATGATTTCCTGTGGCTTACCGCTTTCTAATGCTTGAGCTTGAAAAATTTCTTTTTCTTTATCGATCATAGACTGTGGTACATCGGTTTGTTTCACTACAGATGGATTGCTCGCAGCAATATGCATTGCTAAATCTTTAGCAAGTACAACATCGCTTCCAGCCAAATCTACTAACACCCCAATACGCCCACCGTGTAGATAGTGCCCAATAGCACCATCAGTTTCTACATACTGAAAACGGCGAATATTAACGTTCTCACCAATTTTAGCCACTAAGCTTTGGCGCGCCTCTTCAACAGATTGATCTCCGCCAAGCAACGTTGCTTGAGATAGCGCGCTAACATCAGCATACTTTTCTCCCAAGGCTGTCTCAATCACCTTGTCAGCAAACAACTTAAAGTTTTCATCACGAGCAACAAAGTCAGTCTCGGAATTAATCTCCATAATGACCGCAACTTTACCACTATCAGCAACAGCTACTTTGATAATACCTTCAGCTGTAGTTCGAGAAGATTTTTTATCTGCTTTAGCCTGACCTTCTTTACGCATTTTATCCATTGCCGCATCAATATCACCATTGGTTGCAACTAAAGCTTTTTTGCACTCCATCATACCTGCACCAGAGCGCTCACGAAGTTCTTTTACCATTTGAGCTGTAATAGCCATAATTATTAATTCTCCTAGCTGTACTATTGCTTATTCTTTATCGCTGCTTTCTTCTTTAGACGCTGACACAGGTGCTTTACCCTCTTTTGCCTCAGATACCTCAACAAAATCGTCCTCAACACCTACTTGTGCTGCTTGACGAGCTTCTAAAATAGAATCAGCAAATGCCTTAACATAAATTTCAATGGCTCGCATAGAGTCATCATTACCAGGAATTGGATAATCAATTCCATCAGGGCTGTTATTTGTATCAACAACACCAATGACAGGAATTCTTAACCGTTTAGCTTCTTTAACGGCAATTTTTTCATGACCAACATCAATTACAAAAATTGCATCAGGCAAGCCTTTCATATTCTTGATACCGCCTAAGCTACACTCAAGCTTTTCAAGCTCACGGCTCAACATTAGAGCTTCTTTCTTAATCATCTTATTAAAGTCACCATTGTCACGCATTTTCTCTAAGTCTTTTAAACGTGAAATCGATTGGCGTACTGTTTTATAGTTTGTCAACATACCACCTAACCAACGGTGATCAACATAAGGCATACCACAACGTTCAGCCTGCTCTTTAATAATGTCTTGAGCGGCACGTTTTGTACCAACGAATAAAATTGAGCACTTATTTGCCGCCAACTTGCCAGCATAGTTTAGTGCATCATGTAATAGGGGAAGCGTCTGCTCTAGATTAATGATATGAATTTTGTTACGAGAGCCAAAGATGTAAGGAGCCATTTTAGGTTCCCAAAAACGTGTTCTATGTCCAAAATGAACACCGGCCTGCAACATATCGCGCATACTTACTTTTACCATGATAAACTCCAAAATTAGGGTTAAGCCTCCACACTTCCTGCTAACAACTGGTAAATTGCTAGCGTAAAACACCTCTATAAGGACCCTGCTTTACTTGTCAAAGTGTGTGTGATTTCGATGAATTTTAACCATATAATTCAAGTGGTTACGTTAAAAAACACCGTCCAAATACCTAAACATTCGAGCCCTCTTATCTTGCAGAGAAACCCAAATAGTGTAGGAAAATTAAGCTGTGTTTTATACCATAAATGATAGGGATTAAGCAAGTAACGTCTTTTTAAGACGTGATTCTCAGCAAGCCCTGGTAGATATCCACCCTACCAGGGTGCTGATTACGATGTTGGACTCGCTAGAGATAAGTTCAAAACGATAAACTGGTTATCATTAAGGCCGCAACTTACTCCATGTTGCCTACGGCTATTCCCTTTATTTTCAATGCCTTCTGCCTTGGCAACGATGTTAAGTAAATCACATGGCCATCTGAAATAATATTTGTTTTTTTGCCTGCAAATTATATAGTGCGAAATCATGTCTGAGTGACGACTTTTCCGTCACTTGGCGGTTTTCGAAAGCTTAATATTGCTATTTGCTGATTGAGACTGCCTGCTCTGCTGAAAGAAGCGCAGGCTTTTTTGCTTTTGCTCTCTATCATGTCCTGCTTGTAATTTTTTCTTTGTCTGAAGTAAGCTAATGCGCTCACGAGCCTTCATTTTCTTTATAATACTGCGTTTAAGTTTATCTATATCTTTAGCCTTAGGTTTTTCCATATTAAATAACTTTGACTTTGAGGGGACTTTTTGGCTTATCTTTTTAGCTTTACCTTGTATCGTGACCTTCTTTGGCGAGCCCATAAGCTTCTTAAGACCTGTTGTCTTAGTCTTACTGACTTTTACTCGTTTACTTGTCTTTCTAACACTCGACTTTACTTTTGATCCGCGCTTTACTTTATTGAAACTTCTCTTTGCTTTAATAAGTTTAAGCTTTATTTTTGACTTTTTTTTCGCTGGTGATTTGCGCTTGGACTTAAGCTTTAACTTTGACTTGGCTTTAAGACCTCTTCTTGTCGCCATAAAACGTGTCAGTACTTTATATTTTTTTTTGAGAAGACGTGAACGAAGTACTTTCTTAAAAATTTTTTCAAGTATTCTTTTTGCAAATTTTTTCAGTAAGTTCTTAAGAATAAGTTTATTACTAAAATTGGCTCTTTTTACTTTCTTATATTTTTTAGCGAATTTCTCATTTTCCATCAAGGCAAGGAGTGCAAGTTGTGCAGCAAAACCCTGATGTGAAAATATTTTTTCCCGACAACATAATGGAAGTGCTGCGATGATACCCAGAAGCTCTGTTTGAACCGTGTATTTGACGAGAGGATGAGCTCCCAGACCTTCAACCTCTTCTTCTACATCGACAAGCTTGGACCCTCTTGTCCATAGTTCGACCATATATTCGCTACCATGCTTTAATAAATACGTCCCAGAAAAACTTTATTAGAAAATCTTACAATATGCTTACATTAAGCTTACAAATAAACGACAAATGTTACAAGTTTGTAATATAGGGTGAAGTAAAAGCAAGGCCACGCACCACTTTAATGTGGTGCGTGGGTTAATCATTGAAGCCGCGATAGCAGTGTTTTAGGATTCTTCCTGACGACGCAAAAATGCAGGTATATCTAAATAGTCCACATCTCCATGCTCTGAGGCATTTTGCTTATGAGCACTTCCTTGTTTACGAATAACAGTGGGTCTATCTAATTCTTGATAATCCAAGGTCCCATCTTTTTGTGATGCTTCTAGCTTGATTGTTCCTGGAGAAACTTGTCGAACCTCACCACCTAAACCTGTAACAATAACAGTCACTCTAAGCTCATCGCTCATTTCAGGACAAATCACAGTACCCACAACAACTGTCGCATCATCAGATATGAAGCTCTTAATCACATCACCAACTTCCTCAAACTCGCCAATAGACATATCAAGGCCTGCGGTAATGTTTACTAGAATTCCCCTAGCGCCTGATAAGTTAACGTCTTCTAGTAACGGACTTGCAATCGCAGCTTCAGCCGCTTTTTTAGCTCTGTCATCACCACTGGCCGAACCTGTCCCCATCATTGCCATACCCATCTCTGACATCACTGTACGAACATCTGCAAAATCAACATTAATCAATCCAGGACGAGTGATTAGATCTGCAATGCCTTGAACGGCGCCCAGTAACACATTATTAGCAGACTTAAACGCATTAATGAGTGAAATATTTTTACCTAAAACACTTAGCAACTTGTTGTTAGGAATGGTGATCAACGAGTCCACGTGCTGTGTTAATTCATGTATGCCATCATCAGCAGACTTTAAACGCTGTTTACCTTCAAACGAAAAAGGTTTTGTTACAACAGCGACGGTTAAAATACCCATCTCTTTAGCAAGTGCTGCAACAACAGGGGCCGCTCCGGTTCCGGTGCCTCCTCCCATGCCTGCCGTGATAAACACCATATCAGCACCATGTAAGACTTCTTTAATACGCTCTCTATCTTCTTCAGCCGCTTGGCGTCCGATCTCTGGATCCGCACCTGCGCCCAATCCTTTAGTTAATTGCTCACCTAATTGCAGGTGTACAGTTGCATTTGAACTTTTTAAGGCTTGCGCATCAGTATTGGCACAAATAAACTCCACACCTTCTACTTTCTCTGCAACCATATGCTCAACTGCATTACCACCGCCGCCACCGATACCAACCACTTTGATAACAGCGCTATCATGCTGACTATCCACTAACTCAAACATTCAGATTCCCCTATATTCCTAATCAAAGCATTAAAAGTTGCCCTGAAACCACTGACGCATTCGCATCCAAAGCCCTTTAACTCCCTCATTTAACATACTACCATGTGTATAATTTGCATCATACTGCTCTTGAAACCCGTAAAGCAATAGACCAACACCTGTCGCATAACTTGGATTCGTCATCACGTCAGGTATGCCAGAAACAAATTGAGGAGCGCCGATACGTACAGGCATTTCAAACACTCTTTCCGCCAAATCAATAGCGCCCTGTACATTTGAGGCGCCTCCGGTTAACACAATTCCTGCGGCAATCATATCCGCAAAACCACTACGCTCTAGCTCAGCTTTCACCAAAACAAACAACTCTTCATACCGCGCTGAAACAACATCCGCTAAAGCTCGGGTAGATATTTTACGTCCAGGTTTATCAAAAACACTGGGCACTTCTATCATCTGATTTGCACTGGCTTGTGAGGTGATCACAGATGCGTAGTTTAATTTAATCGACTCAGCCGCCTTAGTTGGTGTTCTAAGTGCCATTGCAATGTCATTAGTCACTTGATCGCCTGCAATGGGGATCACTGCTGTATGTCGAATTGAGCCATTTGAAAAAATCGCAATATCAGTTGTACCACCACCGATATCAATCATACACACGCCAAGCTCTTTTTCATCATCAGTCAATACTGCATAAGAAGATGCAAGCTGCTCTAAAATCACATCACTCACCTCTAAGCCGCAGCGCTTGACACTTTTTACAATATTTTGAGCGGCACTTACTGCTCCTGTGACCATATGAACTTTAGCTTCTAAGCGAACACCTGACATACCAATAGGCTCATGTATGCCTCCTTGGTTATCAATGAAAAATTCTTGTGGAAGGATATGTAGTATTTTTTGATCAGCCGGTATCGCAACGGCCTTAGCAGCTTCGATAACTCGGTCCACATCATTTTGAGTGACTTCTTTATCTCTAATCGCAACAATTCCATGCGAATTCA
>JAUICE010000017.1 GCA_030428185.1 Gammaproteobacteria bacterium | reverse complement strand
AGGTGTTTATTGTGAAATCCACTCTTATCTTGATGCAATTGATGTGATTTCTCGTTTAAAACCCAAAGGTGTTATTTTATCTGGTGGGCCACAGAGCACGACTTTAGAAGATACCGCAAGAGTAAATGAAACAATTTTTAAACTGGGGATACCTATTTTAGGTATTTGTTATGGTATGCAAACCATGGCAGTACAACTTGGCGGACGTTGTGAGCAATCGCAAAAAAGAGAGTTTGGTTATGCTACAGTAAATATTTCTGAAAAAAATTCTCCAATTTTTTCAAGAATCGATGTGGATAAAATCGATGCACTAGATGTATGGATGAGTCATGGTGATAAGGTTCTTGAGTTACCTGATGGATTTACTAGTATCGCAGAGACCACCAGTACGCCAGTTGCCATGATGAGTTGTAGAGAAAAAAACTTTTATGGTCTGCAGTTTCATCCAGAGGTGACCCATACAAAAGAAGGTATCAATATCTTAAAGAGCTTTGTATTAGATATTTGTTGTCTTGAACCTCTATGGCAAACCGATAAAATTATTGAGCAGGATATTGAGTCCATACGTAATGCCGTTGGTGATAAAAAAGTATTACTTGCTTTATCTGGAGGTGTTGATTCTTCTGTGCTTGCTTGTTTATTGCATCGCGCTATTGGAGAAAACTTATATTGTGTTTTTGTTGATACTGGGCTTTTAAGGCATGAGGAAGCAGAGCAGGTGATGGATTTATTTAGTCACTTCCAAGGTATGAATATACGCAAAGTAGAAGCATCACAATTATTTATGAATGCATTAAAAGGCATTTCTGATCCAGAAGAAAAAAGAAAAATTATCGGTAAAACTTTTATTGATGTGTTTGAGCATGAAGCAAATAATATCAAAGATATTGCTTTTCTCGCTCAAGGTACAATTTATCCTGATGTGATTGAAAGTGCTAAAACCACACATGCAGAAGTGATTAAGTCACACCATAATGTTGGTGGATTGCCTGAGCGATTAAACTTTACTTTATTAGAACCTTTTAAAGAATTATTTAAAGATGAAGTTCGAAAGCTTGGATGCGCATTAGGACTGCCGCATAAAATGGTTTATCGTCATCCGTTTCCTGGACCAGGTCTAGGCGTGCGCGTGCTGGGTGAAATCAAAGAAGAATATTTAAATATTCTAAGAAAAGCAGATCATATATTTATTGAAGAGTTACGCAAGACGGGCTGGTATGACAAGGTCAGCCAGGCCTTTGCTGTGTTTTTGCCAGTCAAGTCAGTAGGTGTGATGGGAGATGGACGTAAATATGATTATGTAATTGCACTGAGAGCTGTGGAAACGACAGACTTTATGACGGCCCATTGGGCACAAATCCCTCATGATATATTGGCACATATGGCTAATCGTATCATTAATGAAGTCGACAGGGTGACTCGTGTGACGTTCGATATTTCATCAAAACCACCAGCGACGATTGAATGGGAATAGATGATCAATATTGGATGGAGCAAGCTCTTCATTTGGCAGAAAAAGCTGCCATTAATAACGAGGTGCCTATAGGTGCATTGATCGTTAAGGATAATGAACTATTAGGAGTTGGTCATAATTGTCCTATCGCAACCAATGATCCCAGTGCACATGCGGAAATTGTCGCCATGAGAAATGCCGCAGAGCTACTGGAAAATTATCGACTGACAGATACGACACTTTATACAACGTTAGAGCCTTGTCCTATGTGCGCGGGGGCAATTGTACATGCGCGTATTAAACGGGTAGTGTTTGCAGCTTATGATCCTAGGCAAGGAGCCGGAGGTACTATATTCCAACTATTAAATTCTGAATTACTTAATCATCAGGTTCAAATAACTTCAGGAGTTATGGAGGCGCCGGCTAAAGCGCTCTTACAATCCTTTTTTAAAATTCGCCGCTAATTATATAGCGGCGTTTGATTTCTAGTTAAGTTTACTTAAATAAGATTAAGTAGTTACTGTTTAGAATTTAACTCATTATGGATTTTATCTTTGAGCTCTTTTTTGAGTTTGTCTTTAATCTCTTTCACATCTTCTTTACTAACAACAGGATCAGTGTCACTAGAGCCTTTAGTATCAGCTGTTTGCTCACTATTTGCAGTGTTTTCTGATTTATCGTCACTCATATTGCAAGCCGTAGCGAGGATGATGCTAAAAAAAATGATGAAAAGACTAAAAAAACGCACTTTTGAAAGATTATTAAACATGATTGGTCTCCATATTTAGATAATTTTGGTCACAATTAAAGTGTAGTAAAATAATCAAAATGCTCAAATAAGATAAAAAAAATTTTGACAGTCTAGTCATCTGGGCTTGTTAATGAAAAGTGAATAGGCGTTATCTTTATCAATAAAGATACCTCGGGATCGTCAATTAGATGTAGCTCGTTGCTTCTGAGTCTACGGGTGACCTTAATCAAGTGATGCTCTCCAAGAAGAAGATCACAGGTAAAATAATAAAAATTTCCCTTAGTCACTTTTATTATACCAATTAAGCTTTTGGAGTGTTCAAGATTATCTATTTGCACCAGCACAGGTTTTCTTTGTTTGAATGTTTGTATAAAGCTTTTATAAAATAGTACGTTATAGCGAGACTCAAGTTTACTTGCCTCCTTGTTGAGCAAGCGTTTATCTTTAGGAAGTGTCATGTAAGGTTTGATAGGAAGCTCGTATTCGCTTAAGGCAGTAGCGTTTTTAAGATTTGGTTTGGGTGGATAGGAGTCTTGATTTATGGCGTGCGAAGAATGGTCTCTAAAAGCAATCACGTCGACTTGAAACGCATTATGCGTTGCTGTAGACGCAAAAGTACAGGTAAATATAAATAACAACGGTATAATTCTTAGGAAGGACTTTTTCACAGTAATATACTTATCAATGGCAATTGACCTAATCTAACGTAAGTAATAATTTTTTTAAAGTCTATCAGTTACCACTGTTAAAATTTGCTTTATACTGGGCTTGATTATCAGGGTTAAGGATATTTTGTATATAAACTTCAGGTTCTTTATCATCAATAAGTTCACTCTTTAACTCTTCTCTTAAGCTTTGTGCAATATTAATTAACGCCTGAGTAATAGAGCGCTTTAATTCTGCGGGCAGATTTGGCGTATCTTTAAGATTATGAATTTTTAGTATGATGGCTTTAAAATTATCTTCATAATAGGGGCTTCCAGTTTCACTTTTTGCATAATTTATTTCGCTTATCATTTCCCTACATTTATCAAGTAATATCTTATAAGGTGTTTTTTTTGTAGATAACCCTAGTCGTTGCTTAATACCACCAATCTTACCTATATGAATGGTTTTCATTTTCTCTGCACAAGTTTGTTGAATCATTCTTATCTGGTTTAGCAAAGCTTGATTCATGATGGAAGGACAGGGGTATATTCTACTCATGGGTTAAATCTCTATATATTATGTTTACTTCTTGTCATATTTTTATCAGAATAAAATAAAAAACAGTGAGATATGTCAAATACTGTAGTAGAGATAAAAAACTTAAGCGTTAGTTTTTTAGACAATAATCAACCGGTTAGAGCGCTATCTTCTATCAATTTAAGTATTGAGCCCGGTGAAACCTTAGCATTATTGGGAGAGTCTGGTTGTGGCAAATCACTAACCGCCTACTCATTGATGCAGCTTTTACCCAATAATGCGTTTGTACATCAAGAAAGCTCGTTGCTGTATCAAGGAAAGAATTTATTTAATCAAAGTGAACAAGATTGGCAACGTATCCGTGGACGTGAGTTTGCGATGATTTTTCAAGAGCCTATGACATCACTAAATCCAGTTTTGTCTATTGGTTATCAGCTTAGCGAGGCAGTGAATAGGGTTGGGCCATTAAAGGGGCATGCATTAAATGACAAGCTTCTGAGCCTATTAGATTTAGTTGAGCTAAAGGATAAGGAAAAAATATTAAGATCGTATCCACACCAACTATCTGGGGGACAGAAACAGCGAATCATGATTGCCATGGCTCTTGCCAGTAACCCAAGTCTTTTGATCGCAGATGAACCTACGACAGCTTTAGATGTGAGTATTGAAGCACAAATCTTAAATCTTATAAAAAAGTTACAACAGAAGCTTAATATGGCTGTGTTACTCATTACTCACGATCTTTCTGTTGTACGAAGGGTTGCCTCAAAGCTTGTGGTTATGTATGCGGGAGAAGTCGTTGAGCGTGGTGATGTGGGCACATTGCTCACACAACCTAAGCATCCTTATACTAAAGAGTTATTAAAGTGTTTACCTAGTTATAAAAAGCGAGGCTCTCTTTTAGAGAGCATTGAAGGTATAGTCCCTATGCTTTCTGAAATGCCTAAAGGATGTCGGTTTAAAAGTAGGTGTTATGCGCGTATGTTAAGCTGTGAGCAGCATCCACCTCTAATCCCGCTTGATGAGGATCACTTTGTTAGATGCCAATATTATTTGGCACATAGCAAAGACTCACTACCCCAAAGACACACTACAAAGCGTAGTCAACAGATAAATTTATCTTCAGAAATTTGTTTGCACTTAGAAGACATCTCTGTTGATTACGAAATGAAGAAAACATTTATTAAAAAAAATATAGAGCGTTTTAATGCGGTCAGTGATGTTTCTCTGTCAATTAGTAAAGGAGAAACAGTTGCTGTTGTTGGAGAGTCAGGTTGTGGTAAAACGACCCTTGCTAAAGCCATTTGCGGTTTAATACCAATGACAAAAGGCAAGATTCATTATAATGGGACATTGTTGGTACCAAGTAAAAAAAGAGATTTATCGATACAAATGGTCTTTCAAGATCCCTTTTCTTCGATGAACCCTCGTATGCTGGTTGAAGATATTTTACTTGAAGGCTTGATACAAAAAAAGAATCTGTCAATGCGTGCTCGAGAGAAAGCAGTATTTCATTTACTAGATATGGTTGGTATGTCTAAACAAAGTGCTTATAGATATCCACATCAATTTTCTGGTGGTCAAAGGCAGCGATTAGCCATTGCCAGAGCGCTTTCTATGCAGCCAAAGCTATTGATTTGTGATGAGCCGACCAGCGCACTGGATGTTTCAGTACAAGCGCAAGTGCTTAATTTATTAAAGTCATTACAAGAAGAGCTTAATTTATCTTATTTATTTATCACACACGATATGAATGTAGTGAGTTATCTTGCAGATAACGTATATGTTATGGATGGTGGGCAAGTTGTTGACTCTGGGGATATTAACTATATCTTACATGCCTCTATGCACCCTAAAACCAACGAACTTACAGCTATAATAAGAAGCAATTAGTTCAAATATTGACTATTATTGTGTTTTGGTGTAGCATGCGGAGTTATATAGATTTTAAATATAATATGAGACATTTATGGGGGCGATTAGTCAAAGTAAAGATAGCTCGAAAATTAAAACTCATCGAGATTTATTACGCCTGGCTAAAGCAAAGAATCAAAGAATGTCTACGAATACAAAAAGAGGATATAGAGCTACACTGTTACAACGAGAATTCTGTAAAAGGTTAAATCATGAGTACCGTACAGTAAGTGATACAGAAGAGTGGTTAAATCAATCATTATTTTGGAGTGCATCACAGCCTCGTCCCGAATCTACTAAGCAAGCCTGTAAAATAAGTACACGTTCATCAAGTGTGCATGATGAAGTACATACTTCTCATGAAGATGTTGGGCATGGGACACATCCTACTAAACCTACTTAAATTATTTAAAAACTAACTTTCTTATTTCATGAATTCAGCATGTTAGGTTTCTGAAAGTAGAGAGATATTTTCATTGGCGAAGCGCTCTCATTACTGGTAGCATCTAGTTTTTAGGATTTTGACAAGGAGTGCTCATGAAAAAGTGGCTTTTTATCTTTCTGTTTCTACCCATTTTAACCTTTGCTAAAGATAATCACTTTAATAAAATTGTGATTTTTGGTGATAGTTTAAGTGATACAGGTAATTTATGGCGAAACCTTGCACATATTCTACCAAAATCCCCCCCATACTATCATGGTCATTTTTCCAATGGAAAAATGTGGGATGAGGTTTTGTATGAGCACTTTTTTCCAAACCGTAACGATTTTGCTGATTACAATTATGCAGTTGGTGGAGCTTCCGCGTACTTTTCTTGGCACTCACCGCTTCCTTATACTCTAAGTGATGAAGTATCTGATTATTTATTCCATTATGATAACGATGATAATACGAAGGTGTTATATGTCATATGGATTGGTGGCAACAACTATTTAAGACAGCCTAGCTATAGTAGCTCAGTGGTCAAAAATGTGGTTGCGGCGATTAAAAAGCAATCAAAGCGACTGTTAAGTGAAAAAGCCAATAAATTATTGATTATGAATCTGCCCAATATGGGCCGTATGCCAGATGCTTTAGAGGGGCATGAAGTTGATTTGTTTACACATTACTCTAAAGAGCATAATGAGCGCTTAGCTAAAATGATTACAGAGTTGCGAGAGGAATATCCTTTGGCGACAATCGCATCCTTTGATGCAGAACAAAAACTAGATGAAGTTTTTAATAATCCTGAAAAATTTCACATGCATCATTTGACCACGGCTTGCTTTACAGGGGGATATACGTTTAATCCACAAGATAACGATTTGAAATCGTATCTTGCATCGCGTGTGGCTAACTCGACTCATCAGTTAGGTCAAATGGACATGGATGTTATGCTACAAGATAAATCTCTCAAAGAAACACTCAAAGTAGCGCTTTATCAAGAAACTCATGGGATGAAAGACATTAATTGTGATGATTATTTATTTTGGGACCATATTCATCCATCGACCCATGCACACTACTATATCGCTCAGTATGTAATTGATGCGATTAAACAAGCGGGACTTGTCGCTGATAAGTAAGCAGTGTATGCTTGCCAAATCTTTAAATAAGCTGTTATGAGCCTGGCCACTAAGCCAGGCTTTTTGTTTATATGAACGTTTACTTGTTATTTGGTAAAACTGGTAGTGGGAAGAGTTTTGCCGGTCATTTATTAGAAAACAATGGTATTTTGCATATTGATGGTGATAAACATATCACCAATGAGATGCGTGCTTGCTTAGAAAATGACGAGCAAATGACAGAAGCCATGATAGGGCGTTTTGTTGAACACTTGGCAAAAGTGATAAATGAGCGCAAACAAACGGTTACTCAATCTTTTGTCGTCACCCAAGCACTTTATTTGGATTGTTATCGTCAAAAATTATTATCGTTAGTAGATGGGTTAACTTTTGTTTTAGTTGAAAGTGATGAGTCAATGCGCATGCAGCGTATTCAAACGCGATTTGAGCAAAAAGAATCATCAGTTTCTCCAGAATATGCTAAACAAATGGATAAGCGCTTTGAGCGACCTTCACATCACTATCTTATTTTACGTAACGACGGCAACTTAGAGCAGCTAAATAATCAACTGAAACAAACCTTCCCTTTTTTTTTTGAAGTCTAATAGATTCTATCCAAAGGAAAATAATATGAAAGAAAATAAAGCCGCACTTAATTGGATTTGTATGCAACAAAAAAGTCTCAATACCCATTTAAGTGATATCAGCAAAATAAAAGACAAAGCAGAAAAAGAGAAAGCTTTTAAGACGTTATTTGAAACCTTAAGTGGGTTAAAGAGCCATACATTACTGAAAACATTGCTTTGGCGTTATCAGAATGCTCCACTTGGAGAAAAAAACACCTATGATCAGGAGTTTCACCCAAACAGTTTTATTTTTCATTATGGACATTTGCTTAGTGAGAAATTGTTAAAGGCCATTTTATCAGATGAAGATTTAAAACCCTATATATTGAAAGATGCAAAGATACATGGAATGTCTTATTCATTAGGACGTTGGCCTCTGACACATCTAGATATATTTAAAAGTGTGTTTCAAAATGAACTAAGCATAATGGCACCAACCCTTTTAGGCTATAGCGCTAAGGGTAATCCAGACTGGTTTACAAGCAATATAGATTTAGTGCTATCTATGCCACAAGAAAGAGGAAGTTTACCCTTATGGTCTGGAGCACTTTATGGTATGCCAGAGCGCCAAAGAATACAGTTCATTGATAGGCTATTACCACATGCAAATGATAATAATCCAAACGGCGCAATTCATGAGAGTATCGATCCTGGCTGCTTGAGAGCCATTATGTCGTATGCAAATAAAGAGCAGATAGTTACACTGCTTAACATGCCAAACTGTGTCAATGGATTAAAGAAGCAAGAAAATTATGATGTGCTATCAAGTTTATTAGGAAGATTTAAAGATGAGAAAACAGTGACATCTTTACTGAGTCAGATAAAAAACTGTGAGCTCATTACAGGGTATTCGCTTTTAAAGCAGCGACTATCTATCAAAAATCCAGAAGAGCAACGTCAATTTAACACTGCATCAGAAATTTTATTAGATTGCGTAAGGATAAAAAATCAATACGATAGTGAGCTGATACTTGCTTATGATACATTGATTGTGGAAGAAATCTTTGATAAAAAATACGATAGCATGGGGTTGGGATTTTTTGGACATAAAACACCTACCCATATCAAAGCATTACGTGCACTATTAGGAGGTCAAGAGAGTATTGGTTATCCCTTATCTCAAGACATTAGAGAAAGTATTAATCGTATTGCTGAGGATGCAATACAGTCTAAGCGCTGCTTGTTTAACACAAGAAATGCACGTGTCGATAGACTATATCACCTGATTCAGGAGACCCAGACGCTTGCAGAAAAAGAAGTACTACTGTGTGGAAAAAATGCATAGTAAAAGGAAGAATATTAAGGCCATGTGCATTGCATGGCCTGAGTAGAAAAGGATTTACTTAAACAACTCATCAATAAAAGGTTGAATATCTTTCAAAGGGATATCTTTTTTGGTCGCTGTTTTACGACATTTATATTCAATTAAACCTTTATCTAAACCTTTTTCACCAATAACAAAGCAGTGAGGAGTGCCAATTAACTCCCAGTCGGCAAACATTACACCGGCTCGCTCATTTCTATCATCAAGTAAAACATCAATACCTTGATTTTTCATTAAAGTATAAAAAGATAATGATTGCTCCTTAACTCGAGGCGACTTGTGCATATTCATTGGTAAAATTGTTACAGAAAAAGGTGCAAGTGAATCAGGCCATAAAATGCCGCTTTCATCATGATGTTGCTCAATGGCTGCTGCAACCACCCGTGAAACCCCGAGTCCGTAACAGCCCATTAACACACTAATGGCTTTACCATGTTCATCAAGTACGGATTGCCCCATTGCTTTTGCATATTTATCTCCAACTTGAAAGATATGTCCAACTTCAATGCCACGACAACTTTTAAGTACGCCTTTACCACATGGACTTAAATCACCATCAACGACATTTCGTAAATAAGTCACTTCTGTTGGTGATACATCACGTGTCCAGTTTGCATTGATGAAGTGCTTATCATCCTGATTGGCACCACAGCAAAAATTAACGACTTGGTATGCACTATGATCGACTAAAATAGGCATGTCTAAGTGGACGGGGCCTAATGAACCAAAGGATGCGCCTAGTTGTTTTATGGCAAATTCTTCGTCAACAAATGTTAGTGGGGCCTGCACAAGAGGATGATTTTCAGCCTTTATTTCATTTAACTGATGGTCGCCCCTCAACACAATGGCAACCATTGGAGATTCAGAGCCTTTCACCAATAACGTTTTAATGGTTTTCTCAATGGGTAGGCTTAATTGCTTGACTACATCGTCAATGGTTTTTGCTTTTGGTGTATCAATTAGTTCTAGTGTTTTTATTTGTTCATCACTAGGCTTGTCACAAACAAGATACTCTGCCTTTTCGACATTAGCAGCATAGTCAGATTGTGCACAATAAAAAATGACATCTTCACCAGAGTCTGCTAAGACTTGAAACTCATGAGATGCACTGCCACCGATACTTCCAGTATCTGCATCAACAGCCCTAAACTGTAGGCCTAAGCGATTAAAAATGTTGCTATAGGCAGTATACATTGCTTCATAAGTCTCTTTTAAAGATGTGGTATTGGTATGAAATGAGTACGCATCTTTCATTAAAAATTCACGTGCACGCATGACACCAAATCTAGGCCTTATTTCATCGCGAAACTTTGTTTGAATTTGGTAAAGGTTAACTGGTAGTTGTTTGTAGCTACTTAAAACATGACGTGTTAGTGCAGTAATGACTTCTTCATGTGTGGGGCCAAAACAATACTCACGTTTGTTTCTGTCTTTAATTTTTAGAAGTAGAGGGCCAAAGTCTTCCCAGCGCCCACTTTCTTGCCACAGCTCAGCAGGTTGAATATTCGGCATGAGCATTTCTAAAGCGCCCGCTTTATTGAGCTCATCGCGAACAATATCTTGTACTTTTTGTAAAACTTTAAGCCCTAAAGGCAACCAAGAATATATACCACTTCCATTTCGTTGAATAAGACCAGCTCTGAGCATCAATTGATGGGAAGGTAGTTCCGCTTCTTGTGGTGTTTCCTTATAAGTAGGTAGATAATACTGACTTAATTTCATGGTTATTTAGGCCTTGACTCAAAAATAGGTTGATTTTACCACTTGCTTATATTGATACAAAGGATTAAAGGTGTAGAAAGCTGGTAATCATTCATAGTTTATCAGTAAAGCACGATGGGGTATAAATTTGCAGTTAAGACTTAGGTTTGTTACTTTCGAGTAACTGGTAATTATTGTGATAGGACGTTTTATGACAGTACTTAGTGTATTAAAAAGAGGGGCTAATCTCCTACGACATCAACCGGCACACCATCTCGCCCGTAACACTAATAAATTAAATAGCAAGCTTCATAATATACAGAGCCATAGAGGGTCTTCTGAAGGTTATCGATCTGCGGGTGCTGATCATGATTATATTGGGCCTATTGAAGAGGTTCATTCAAGGCGCTTAATTGTTGTAGAAGCATCTCAAGCGTCTATTGCTCGACAAGTGAAAAAATTAAGATGCGAGGTGGATAGAAGTGGCGCAGTTACAACTACAGCATCATATGAACAATGTGCGGATCAACCACTAAAGCGTTCGCCTTCTTATATGAATTTATATCAGTTTTTTAAAAATCATGATGCATTTGTGGATGCTGATAAACTTAAGAAGTCTAGCCAGAATAAAATCATTTGTGAGCTTGATAAATACGAAAAAAATGGTGAGCCTAACTTAAGGAAACTGGTCTTAAATTTAAGATTAAATGAAGATATAGATAAACATAATGAAGAGCTAGAAAGGCACACGGCGTTATCTCCTCATGGTTAAGTAGAAGGATAACTTTATTGCACCTCGTCTAGCACCTTACTTAAAATAGGTAATTGCTCTTTTTCGAGATCTTTAAAATTAAATAATTGGTGATCTAATAGTTGTGAAACTTTAATGCTTTGTGTGGCATGTAACATATTGCTTGGCACCTTTGGGTTTTGCTCGGCTAATTTTTTAATCATTGACTTAACTCGTTGTCGGGCCAGGTTTTCTTGAGTGCCACATAAATTACAAGGAATGATAGGGAATTGTTGCTCATGGGCATATTCAATAATGTCATTTTCTTGGCAATAAGCTAGCGGTCGAATCAAAATATGATGCTTATTATCACTCAGTAACTTTGCAGGCATAGCTTTAATATGCCCTCCATATAGGATTGACATCATGAGGGTTTCGATGATGTCATCTCTATGATGTCCAAGTGCAACTTTATTAAATCCATGCTCTTCAGCGTAACGATAAATAATGCCCCGACGTAGTCTCGAGCATAAGCTGCAATATGTTTTTCCTTCTGGAACTTTTTCTTTGACAATTGAGTAAGTATCTTTTGTTAGGATTTCATAAGGTATTTGTTTATTCTCCAACCAAGCTTTTAAGGAGTCATCGTTCCACCCCGGTTGAGATTGATCTAACGTGAAGGCAAAAATCTCAAACTTATGATTGGTTCTGTGTTTTAATTGATTCAGTAAGGTTAACAGCGTAAATGAATCTTTTCCCCCTGAAAGACAGACCATAATCCTATCGCCTTTTTGGATCATATTAAAATCTGCAATGGCTTTGCCAATGTAATGTAACAATTTTTTTTCTACTTTTGACTGCATGAATATATAACTCTAAAAGAAAAGAAACAAAAGGTTAACGTGTATGTCGCCTTGATGAATTTAACCAATGATTAATTTTGACCAAATCGTTTGTGGATAATGTTCCTGCAAGCTGTTTAATCCTTAATAGAGAAAGGATGTAATTGTAGCGATCATTAGCAAGCATCGTTTGTGCTTCGAATAATTGCTCTTGTGCAGTAACGACATCAACCATCGTACGTGTTCCAGCTTGAAATTGCGCTTCAGTGCTCAAAGCAGCATTTTGTGCAGATTTAACCGCTTGTCTATCGGCTTTAATTTTGCTAATGCCGTCAATGATACTGTTGTATGCAATCGTGGTATCGACCATAACACGACGATAGGTTTGCTCGAATCTGTCACGAGTGGCACGAAAATCATAAACAGATTGCTTAACTTGTGATTCAACCAAGCCGCTTTGAAAAATAGGAAAATTGAGAGCAACACCTAGTTGTTTATTGGTGGTTGTGGAAGCGAAGGATGGAAAATTACCATCTGCACTTGTTTTAGAATAACTACTTTGCAAATTAAGTGTTGGCAAATGCCCAGCGTTTTTAGCTTTGATATTGGCCCGGGCAGCTTTATTCGCGTAATCAGCAGCGATAAGTTCATAATTTTGATTTAGTGCTGTTGAGACCCAAGAAGAAACGCGCTGTGGCTTAGGCACAATGAGCGGTATATGTTGGCCATTAAGCAAAGCAATGGAGGTATATGTTTTGTTTGTAAGTTCACGTAGTTTTTCAAACTGATTGGTTACATTATTTTTTTCAGCAATGACTTGAGCGTGAGATGCATCCAGTGCTGCTTGTGCTTCGTATACAGGTGTAACTGATTCTAAACCGACTTTATAACGTTGGTTTGCTTGATCATATTGACGTTGATTGGCGCGTTCTTTTGCTTTCGAAAATCTTAAAGCGTCCTTTGCAGCCAAGATGGCAAAATAAGCTTTGGCACTGCGAAACATGAGATCTTGCTGAGCGGCGTTAAAAATAGCCTGTGCTTGCCTGGAAGCAAAAGAGGCTTGCTTATTTTGCATCCAAAGTTGGTAATTAAAAATAGGCTGTGTCAGTGATACGGTATAATTCCACTGGTTATAAATATCTTCACCACCAAAAAGTGCAGATGCAGTGTTTTTAATTATCGTATCATTTCGATTAAAACTACCTGTACCGATGATTTGCGGCAGTAGCTGGGCTGTCGAAATGGGGACATTTTGATGAGTTGACTGATACTTATTGTACGCTTCTTTTAGTTTTGGGTCGGCGCGTAAGGATTGTTGATAAACATCTAGAAGATCTGGTGCTGCATGTATGCTAAGAGGGAGCATTATCCCAATGATATAACGCAGCGCCAATTTTGTTTTCATAACAGCGTTCCTTAAAATTTGAAACGAGTACCTTCTTTGATTGAAGCGCTTAAATAAGGTACGTTTGTTTCAAATAAAATTTGTTCTTGCCATTGTTCATGTTCATCCAGTTGAAACAAAGTGCCTTTCATGGCTTCATTATTGCCAATAATAGCAAATAATTTACCACCTTTCATTAGTTGGGGTTTAAAGATATCAGGAAGTTGCAATAAAGCACCCGTTATAACGATGACATCAAAAGGGGCTCTATCTAATAGACCTTTATGACCATCACCGGTTATTAGGGATACATTTTCAATGTTAAAGCGGGTTAAGTTGCTTTCTGCTTTCTTAATGAGATCTTGATGACAGTCGATACTAGTGACATGCGCACTTATCCGTGATAGCAGTGCGGTTAAATAGCCGCAGCCAGTGCCTATTTCTAGTACTTGCTCTGTTCCTTTGAGATCAAGTGACTGTAGTATTGTCGATTCTTCTAGGGGCGTTAGCATGCGCTCGTTATGCCCTAAAGGAATCTGTAAATCAGAATAAGCAAACTGCTTATATTGCCTTGGTACAAAATACTCTCTGGGAATTGATTGGTACAAAGATAAGATGTTGTTCTTTAATACATTACCGGTTCTCAACTGCTGTTTAACCATATTACACTGAGCAAGGTTTGTATTCATGAGTCTTCATTTCCTGACTTATGCCGAACTTTGAAGCTTAAAACTTCTTGATTTTTTTAGCAAGTCTTTAGTCCTTACAAATTAATGTTTTGGGCAGAAAATTTAAAAAGCTATTAATAATCATAGAGATAAAATCCATGTTTTATTCTTTGTTTTATTCTTTGCATTTTGATCACATTTTGTATGTTTTTAGTGTGTCATATCATGAACTGATAATTTTCTTTAAAGCATCATTAGGTTTTTGTATGATGTGGCAAAATTAACAACGAGAGTGTCAAATGAGTCAACAGTTATTTTCACATCTTAAGTCAGAACTATCAGAGCTAAAAAAGGAAGGGTTGTATAAAAGTGAGCGTGTCATTACCTCTCACCAAAAGGCAGATATTCATGTTGGTAATGAAGATGTTATTAATTTGTGCGCTAACAATTACTTGGGACTTGCTGATGATGATGAGCTTATTAGTAGTGGCCAAGAAGCACTAGCTGAATATGGTTATGGTATGGCATCTGTTCGATTTATTTGTGGTACACAATCCGTTCATAAGGCGTTGGAAGCAAAGCTTAGCGATTTTCTAGATAAAGAGGATACGATTCTCTATTCATCCTGTTTTGATGCTAATGCGGGTCTATTTGAAACGATTTTGGGGCCTGAAGATGCCATTATTAGCGATAGTCTTAACCATGCGAGCATCATTGATGGTGTGCGCTTATGCAAAGCAAAGCGTTTTCGCTATGCCAATAATGATATGACAGATTTAGAGAAGCAATTAATAGAAGCTAAAGATGCTAGGTTTCGCCTAATAGCCACTGATGGCGTGTTTTCTATGGACGGAATTATTGCAAATCTACCAGCAATTTGTGATTTAGCAGATAAGTATGATGCGCTGGTGATGGTAGATGATTCACATGCTGTGGGTTTTATGGGAGAAAAGGGGCAGGGTACACCCGAATACTGCGGTGTTATGGATAGAATTGATATTTTAACGGGTACCTTAGGTAAGGCGCTAGGCGGCGCTTCAGGCGGTTACACGTCTGGACGTAAAGAATTGGTTGAGTGGTTAAGACAGCGGTCGAGACCTTACCTGTTTTCAAATACATTAACACCGATGATTGCAGCTGTATCAATTAAAGTTTTGGAGCGTCTTAAACAATCATCAAAACTAAGAGATAAGCTTAAAGAAAATAGTCAGTATTTTAGAAGTCAAATGAATAAGTTAGGGTTTGATTTAGTTCCTGGGGATCATGCCATCATACCCGTCATGTTGGGTGATGCTAAATTAGCCTCACAAATGGCCGATGAACTACTCAAAGAAGGAGTTTATGTGATAGGTTTTTCTTATCCTGTCGTGCCTAAAGGTCAAGCAAGAATAAGGACACAAATGTCAGCGGCGTTAAATAGAGCACATCTAGATAAAGCCATCAGCGCCTTTGAGAAGGTTGGAAAAAAATTATCGATTATATGATAAAGGGGAATATGATGAAGGCGTTAGTAAAGCTAAAGTCAGAGGTGGGTGTGTGGTTAGATGAGGTTCCTCATCCCGAGATTGGCACACACGATGTTTTGGTTGAAATAAAAAAAACAGCGATTTGTGGCACTGACGTACACATATATCAATGGGACGACTGGGCACAAAAAAATGTTCCTATTCCTACAATTATTGGTCATGAGTTTTCTGGTGTTATTAGAGATTTAGGTAGTCATGTTAAAGGCTTAAAAGTTGGTGATAGAGTCTCAGGTGAGGGACATTTGACTTGTGGATTCTGTCGTAATTGTCGAGCGGGAAAGCGTCACTTGTGTTGTGAAACAGTCGGTATTGGTTACCATACAAACGGTGTGTTTGCAGAGTTTGCAGCGATTCCTTATGAAAATATTGTTAAGTTGCCGGATGAGGTAAATTTTGATCAAGGGGCAATTTTAGATCCATTAGGAAATGCGACACATACAGCACTGTCTTTTGATTTGGTTGGTGAAGATGTCTTAATTACCGGAGCAGGGCCCACAGGGCTTTTTGCTTGTGCCATTGCTAAAAAGGCTGGTGCTCGACATGTAGTCATCACAGACATTAATCCATACCGTTTAGATTTAGCAAAAAAAATGGGGGCCACCTTAGCAGTTGATCCAAGAAGTATGTCACTAAAAGCTGTGATGGATACACTTAAAATGACAGAGGGTTTTGATGTTGCCTTTGAGATGTCTGGTAACCCAAGTGCTTTTATTGATTTATTAAACCATATGAGTTTTGGTGGTCGTATTGCAATGCTTGGTATTCCACCTAGTGAAATTGCTATTGACTGGAACAAAGTTATTTTTAAGAGTCTTAGTATTAAAGGTATTTATGGGCGTGAGATGTATGAAACATGGTATAAAATGATCTCACTCATACAAAGTGGACTTGATGTGTCACCGGTGATCACGCATCAACTTAAAGCAACCGACTTTCAAAAAGGTTTTGATCTAATGATTAGTGGTCAATCTGGTAAAGTAATTTTAGATTGGACATAAGATTACTTACTTGTAAGCATATACCCTTGTCCTTTCATAATGCATTTTTTGTTTTAATACTAGCATCTTGAGTATAAGATATTCCTGTCCCGAGCCTGCATTATAAAAAGACAGGGATATCTGAATTCAATGTTTCGCTCTTGCCTAATTTTCAATTCAAATTAGAATGAATAAAAAACTGCTAAAGGTGCTCCATGGTTGAAACACTAGATAGAAAAAAAACAAAAACCTCTAAGAAGGAAGAGAGACTAAAACTCCCCCCATATGCGCTAGATGCTGAGCAGTCGGTATTAGGAGGTTTACTTTTAGATAATCAGGCATGGGATAGCGTTTCCACAAAACTTTGTGAAGCAGATTTTTATCGTCATGAGCATCGCTTAATTTTTAAAACAATACAAAAGCTGGCTGAAGCCTCTGAACCTTTTGATGTCATCACTATTTCTGATTCTTTAAAAAACCTTAACGAGCTTGAAGATGCTGGTGGTGAAGCCTATTTGTTTGAGTTATCTAATAACACACCAAGTATTGCTAATATTGGTGCTTATGCTGACATCGTTAGGGAGAAATCAGTACAAAGACAGCTGATTTCAGTCGCCAATGAAATTGCAGATGTTGGTTATAACACTGAAGGTCGTGAAATTTCAGAGCTACTTGATTTTGCTGAAACAAAAATTTTTGCGATTGCTGAGCAAACGGGCACAGATAGTGGTCCTGAAAAACTTAAAGATGTATTGACTAAGGCCATTGAGAAAATTGATACACTCTATCACAGTGATGGAGAAGTGACAGGGCTTGCAACATGTTTTACTGACTTTGATAAAATGACTTCTGGACTACAACCTTCTGATCTGGTGATTGTTGCTGGAAGGCCATCGATGGGTAAGACCTTATTTTCGATGAATATAGCAGAGAATGCAGCGCTACATGGTAACAAACATGTACTTGTTTTTTCTATGGAGATGCCATCAGATGCGTTGGCGATGAGAATGATTTCTTCTCTTGGACGAATTGAGCAGAATCGTGTGCGCACAGGGAAGTTAAAAGATGATGACTGGCCTCGAGTGACTTCTGCGGTCAATATGCTTGCTGAAGCATCTATATATATCGATGATACACCAGGGCTAAGTCCTGCAGAGGTTAGAGCTAGAGCAAGAAGGCTTGCAAAAGAAAAGGGGCAGTTAGGTTTAATCGTAATCGATTACTTGCAATTGATGAAGGTACCAGGATTTAAAGTAGAAAATAGAACGGCTGAAATTTCTGAAATTTCACGAAGTTTGAAGGCGCTTGCTAAAGAGTTGAGTGTGCCTGTCGTGGCACTATCCCAGTTGAACCGTAGTCTTGAGCAACGATCTGATAGGAGGCCTGTGATGAGTGATCTACGTGAATCAGGAGCGATTGAGCAAGATGCAGATTTAATTGCGTTTATCTATCGTGACGAAGTCTATCATGAAGATTCACCTGATAAGGGCGTTGCTGAAATTATCATTGGTAAGCAGCGAAATGGCCCTATTGGGAAAATAAGACTTGCTTTTTTAGGTCACTATGCACGCTTTGAAGATTTGGCTTATCAAGGCTATGATGAATCGTGATCATGTCTAACTAAGGGATTATTTTTGCGCCAAACGACTGTAGAAATCAATTTAGCTGCTTTAACACATAATGTAAGTGTTATTAGGCACTTTGCTCCAACATCAAAACTTTTAGCAGTAGTAAAAGGCAACGCCTACGGTCACGGTGTGGAGGCCGTTGGTCAAGCACTTTCACCTGTTGTTGATGGGTTTGGTGTTGCCTTTCTTGATGAAGCATTACCATTGCTTTCTTTAAATTTAAAAAAACCAATTGTTCTTTTAGAGGGTTTTTTTGATAGTGATGAGCTAATTTTTTGCTCTGAGAATCAGTTACAAGTTGTCCTTCATAATATGCGCCAGGTTGAGCTGCTTAAAACGACAAAACTCAAAAAGCCTCTTACCGTATGGTTAAAAGTTGATACTGGCATGCATCGTTTAGGTGTGAGTGACAAGGCGTTTTTAGTCATCTATCAATTACTGTTGGAGCTACCTGCGGTTGGTAACATTATTGTTATGAGTCACTTCTCCTCTGCTGACAACCAGGATAGTGCTGATACTCCTAAGCAAATTTCGCTGTTTAACCGTTTAACTAAAGAACTTGGAGTGGCTAAAAGCCTTGCTAATTCAGCTGGTATACTATGCTGGCCTGAATCACATCATCAAATCATCAGGCCCGGCATTATGCTTTATGGTGGAAAGGCGCTTCAGAAAAGATTGCCTAAAGAACATGGTTTAAAGCCTGTGATGACGTTTAAATCAACGGTTATTGCAATCAGAGAGATTTCTAAGGGTGAATCCGTTGGTTATGGTGGGCACTGGCAAGCACAAAAAGACTCTAGAATTGCAACTTTGGCGATTGGCTATGCAGATGGTTATCCTCGAATGATGCATCCAGATGCACACGTGCTCATTCAATGCAGGCGCTGTCCTATTGTAGGGCAGGTATCTATGGACATGATAACCGTTGATATATCTAATTTAGATAATGTAACCATTGGTGATGAGGCCATTTTGTTTGGTGATGACTTGCCTTGTCATGAGGTGGCTAGATGGTGTAATTCTATTGATTATGATTTAATGACGAGGGCGAGTTTGCGCGCCAAGAAAATAATTGTTTCATAGATTATTTAAGAGGTAGAAGATGTTATTCAATGTTAAAAAGACTTTTTTGTTATTGTTATTTGTGTCGTTGCTATCAAGTTGTGCTGATATGACCAATGAAGATACTGGTGTTGTAACTGGGGCTGCTCTTGGTGGTCTGGTGGGTAGCCGTTTTGGTGGAGGAGCCGGACGTATGATCGCAACGGGTGCTGGCGCTCTTGCAGGCGCCTATTTCGGCGGGCAAATTGGTCAACTTATGGACAAGGATGATCAGGCTCGTCTCAATAAGACGCTAGAGACAACTAAAACGGGCCATTACAATGCGTGGGAAAATCCAGATAAAGGTAAAGAGTTTCGTGTAGAGCCAACGGAAACTTATTATTATCGGGGTAGACCTTGCCGAAAATTTAGAACAACTGTACTTATGGGTGACAAGAAGCAGGTGGTTCGTGGCCGAGCTTGCCGAGATAAACGAGGTCATTGGCATATGCAGTAAAAGTAGATGGTTAAAAACACAAGACTCTCTAGTCATGAGTTAGGGAGTCTTTTTTTTCTTTCTTTTTCCTTTCTAATAATGCCACTTGAAAGACACTAAACTTTTTATTTGTGTGACCGATATGTTTGCTAGATGTCAATAATTTAGCAGGTGGGTATGAACGCCCGTGTCTTGATATATATTTTAGTAAGTAGTTGCCTCTTTATTCCTGGTTTATCGCAAGCATTGGGCAATAAGTATTTTGGCGAATCACTTTGTAATCATCCTGACTATGAATGTATTAAAGTTAAGCGTGGTGGAAGTTGGAATAAGGTTTTTCCAAACCCGCATGAAAGGGATTTAATCCAGCGCGTTAACCGCACATACAATTATCTTCATCGCGGAAAAGTGCTGGCTGTACCTAAAGATATCATCAATAAGACAATTTATGATATCTCTCCTTTTCCATTAGTTCATGAGCCAAAAGGTGAAAAAACAATTATTGTTGATCAGAATAAATTAGCCTGGGCTGCTTATGATATTGATGGTCATCTGGTTCGCTGGGGACCTATTTCTTCTGGAAAAGATTATTGTCCTGATATTGGTAAATCTTGTCGCACATTAACAGGCGTTTTTCGATTTTTTGATAAACAAAACTCACAGTGCCGCTCCAATACTTTCGGTGGGGCAAGAATGCCTTACTGCATGTTTTTTCATAAAGGATTCGCTATGCATGGCTCAAATGACATACCAGGACGAAGAGCTAGTCATGGATGTGTCAGGATGTTCACTCATGATGCCGAGTGGTTAAATTATAACTTTGTAGAAATTGCAACCCCTTACAATAACTTTAAGGGGACAAAAGTAATTGTTAGAGAGTTGGCTGATGTACAGCCACAAATGAATGAATAGTTTTTTATGAGAGCATGTTTATGAAAAGAATAAGTTTGCAAAAAATCACATTGTTAATGATGTGTTTCTTGCTGAGTATATTACTGGCAAGTGAAGGCGTTGCCAGAAGAAGCCATTCAAAAAGTGGTAGAGACGGAATTGATAGATTGCCTCGAGGCTGTATGCAGGAAGGATATCAGTTTAAATACCAACTTTTGTATTTATATCCTCCAAAAGCAGGCAATAATGACTCCGTCTATTTTATTTTCAATCACTCGAATTCTAATATTACTATATACGCTATGAGTGATAAGAATAGCCCAAGTATGACATTGTTTAATAATCAAATTAGAGCAAGGCAGTGGGGTGTTTTCTCAACGGATTTACCCATGATGCGTTTTGCCTGTACCATTAAAAATGCTAAGTTTGCCTATGGTGAGTTGGTTGATTGTGAGAAGCATTTAAAAGTATGTGAATATAGCAATGTTAAATACGGGCAAAATAATCGAGGTAACTACTGGATGGTTGAGTCGACCACGAGAAATTCAGCTGTCAGACAAGCAATTCGCTATGGCGTCTTATTAAGTAGGGGGCACTATTAATATGAAACGGATTTTACTGGGCATTATTTTTGTGTTTTTGACACAACTTTCATTCGCAGCAAGTAGTGAAGCGATGATTTATTTTTATCAAGGTGAATACGATAAAGCTTTGCCTGGTTTAGAAAAACAAGCAAAAGCGGGTAGTTCTTCAGCAATGTACTCGCTTGGTTTAATGTATCTACAAGGCTATGGGGTCAAAAAGAATATAAAAACAGGCTTAGAAAACATTGAAAAGGCCGCGCTTAAAGGAAGTATAGTCGCTGATAAGTTTTTAGGTGTTTATTATTTAAAAAATAAGCAAAACCCGTCCACAGCTTTTAAATGGTTTAAAAAAGCTGCAGACAAAGGCGACCTAATGTCAATTGTATACATTGGTGGCGCTTACCTAAAAGGTTTTGGTATAAAAGAAAATAAACATTTAGCAAGGCGATATATCACGCGAGCCGCTCAAAAAGGCAATCCTTTGGCGCAGTATGAATTAGCTAAGATGTTTTTAGACTCTCGCCATAAAAAAAGTAGGCGTCTTGGTATTACATGGTTAACTAAGGCTGCTAAAGGTGGAAACCAGCAAGCGCAAATTGAACTGGCTAAACGCTACCAGTCTGGAGATGAGTTAGGAAGGAATCCAGTTAAGGTCGATGAGTGGCGTCAAAAAGCACTGGCACAAAAAACATTTGAAACAAACTTATTAAAAGCAATAGAGTTAGAAAAAAGTGAGGATACTCATGACAAACTTAAGGCGATAACTTTTTATGAAAAAGCAATTAAAGATGGGCATCCTGATGCAGCTTTTCGTCTAGCAAAATTGTATTTGTCTCCAGATATTGAGTTAAATGATAGTGATAAAGTTATTGGCTTACTAGAGTCAGCGGCAAAGTCTGGCCATAAGAAAGCAAAAGAAGAATTAGTTAAGCTTTATGGTGATGGAATTCATGTAACAAAAGACGAAAAGAAAAAAGCTTATTGGGAAGCATCGTTAAAAAAATCTAATAATAAAGCACCGGATATAGCATTTATGTATTGGCTTGCTAGAGATAACAAAGCATACTCTGATTTTTCAAGCCAACAAGTGCCAGGGATATTGCATAACTGGCAAAATAAGACGGCGGTAAAAGATGGGGTGATTAATGGTTATCCTCAAACGACCAATTTAAAACGTCAAGTTATTTTTAACAACCAATTAACACTTATTTCACCAACTAATCTATCCAGAGCCGACTACTTTCGTTACTTGGGTCCCGTTTCACCAATAACTATGACAGAAGCTACTAGCTTTCCTGAGTATCCTGTGAAGTTTAAACATCTTAATGCTGATGATGTAAGAAGACTTTATGGGCAAGCAAGACTTGGAAATCGTGTAGCACAGTTCCAGATGGCTCAGCTTCATCAGCATGGTATTGTAGTAGAAAAAAATGAAAAGCTTGCGCTTGCTTGGTATCTACAAGCAGCAGAACTTAACAATCTTAAAGCAGAATATCAGTTAGGCTTGATGTATTTGTATGGAAAAGGTACAGAAGTAGATTTTACTAAGGCATTGTTTTGGTTAAATCGCTCAGCATTTAAGGGGAATCATTTCTCGCAATTTGCTTTAGCACGAATTTATCATACCGGATTTGGTCACAAGAAAACAAATCAATACATTGCAAAAGACTTTGATCGAGCAAAGTCTATGTATTTTCTCGCCGTTAGTGGTGATAATCCTAATGCAAAATATCAGCTGGCAAACTTATTAGATCATCAACGCCAAGATATCTTGCTATCACCAACTAAAGAACTTGCGAAGTTAAACTATATCAGAAAACTTTATGAAGAAGCTGCTAATCAAGGTGTGAATGAAGCCAAAATTCCACTGGCTTACTATTTGGCTGCGACCTCTCATCAACAAGATAGATTGGAGTGGGCTGCAAGTGCGCTAGAAAAAGTTTCAGCAGATGATGCTGCTAAAAGTGCGTTTATGTTGGGTTTACTCTATGACAGGGGATTAGGCGTAGAGCAAAATTCTCAAAAGGCAGTTGAGGAGTATGAAGTTGCTATCAAAGATAATAGTCCGTTGGCAAGTTTTGTATTAGGAACTTATTATTTTACAGGGCATACGGTAGGTGAAGATAAAGAGCGAGCGGTAGAGCTTCTTGACACCAGTAAGGCGAAGGGCCTGCCATTTACCTATTTTAATTTGGCGGTTATTAAAGCTAAAAATAATAAACCCTATCTTGCATTGATTGCCAAAGCTAAAGCGTTGGGCTCTTATAAGGCGAACTTGTATATGGCTGATAATGCATTTTTAACAGGGGATACATCTGGTTACCCAGAAGCTGTATCGACTTACAAAAAATATGCTGAAAAAGGATTTGATAACTCTGAGCTAAAACTGGGTTATATTTATGACTACGGCATAGGTGTGAAAAAAGATTATCAAAAAGCTTATGAATATTACATAAAAGCTGCCCGTCAAGGAAATCAATATGCAGCATATTTGGTTGCAAGGATGTATCAGTTTGGTAAGTTAGGTAAGCAAGACATTGCTAAAGCGCTTTACTGGTATCATCTGGCTGCTAAAAAACATCTTCCAGTAGCATACGTCAAAATTATGCTCTTGCTAAAAAATGGTATGAAAAAGCCACAGCGAATGATATTCCAGAAGCCTATTATAATCTTGCTTTAATACATGATTATGGTAAGGGTGTGGTGGTAAACGATAAAGATGCATTTATGCACTATACGTCTGCTGCCTATCATGGTATTGATACAGCCAAGAGCCTGCTGGCTAATAAATACTTTTCAGGTTTAGGTGTTAAGCAAAACAGCCAAAAAGCACTGGATTGGTATGAAAAAGTGACACACAAAACACCAGAGATATATTATCAACTGGGTATGATGTATGAAACAGGTGTCGGGACAAAGATAAATATCATCAAAGCCATTCGTTACTATTTAGATGCAGAGCAAAAAGGTAGTACTAAAGCGCTACTGGCTTTAGCTCGGATCTATCAGTATGGTATTGGCATTGATAAGAATATTGAACAAGCAATTAGGCTCTATAACCATGCCGCTAAGCAGGGTAGCCAGTATGCGCGTTTTCAACTAGCAAAAATTTATTTAGGGATACATAATCACTCGATAAGTGCTAGTGATGCGCTTAAAAAAGACAGCCATCAGAAAGCAATGTCGTTGCTTGAGAGCTTAAATAAAGATAGTTACCTTCCTGCTAAACAAGCGTTAGCGCGGCTATCATTAGAGGAAAAAGCACAGCAAAATTTACCTTCAACAACCAATAAAATTGATGAGTCTATGGTTAAAGGTGAGGCCAACATGATGTATATAGATGCCATTAAACGGTTAAACCAAGGTAGAGAGCATGATTCTAAAGCAATACTGAAACAAATTGTTACAAAATTTCCCGGCTATGAGCCTGCTAAAATGCTGTTGTATGACTTAACTGCAGGAGACGAGGTCATTGAGCAGGAAGTGTTAAAGCAAAAGAAGATACTTAACGAAAAAAAACTAGAAGAAAGTCAAAATAAAGTTGAAGCGAAAGCACAAAAAGCTTCTTGAGGATCAGTCATACAAAGTGGCAGAGAGTTTCACTAATAATCTAGTTAGAAAAATCTCTGTCATTTCCATTGGGTATACCCGCCAACTGCGCGCTCTAGGCGTTGATATTTTTTTAGTTTAAGAGATGAATGGGGTCGCAATAGATACCAGCCGCATTTTTTTTAAGTAATTTCTCCAGTAGGTCCATTGTTAAAACAAAAACAATACGTGCTTTTCAAAGCATTTTGCGCTAAAATCTGCCCTAAATTAACATAAACTGATTTATTATGAGTCAAAAAAGGGCGGTGGCCTTAATATCTGGTGGTTTGGACTCTATGCTTGCGGCCAAAGTGGTTATGGAGCAAGGTGTTCATGTTGAGGGGATTAACTTTTTTACGGGATTTTGTCATTCAGGACATACTTCTGCTATTAGAAATCCTAAAAAAGATAAAGAAAAGCGTAATGATGCACTATGGGTGTGTGAGCATCTAGGTATTCCTTTGCATATTGAAGATATTGTTGAAGAATATAAGGCGATTTTACTTAAGCCTAAATACGGTTATGGTAAGCACCTAAATCCTTGTCTTGATTGTAAAATTTTTATGATTCAAAAAGCTTATGAATGGATAAAAGCTCATGATTTTGACTTTATCATCACCGGAGAGGTCATAGGGCAGCGTCCAAAATCGCAGCGACGTGACACCATGGCAACAGTTGAGAAGCAATCTGGCGCGAAGGGATTATTATTAAGGCCATTATGTGCACAACATTTAGATCCAACCATACCTGAACTTGAAGGATGGATAGATAGAGAGAAGCTTTTAGGCATCCAAGGGCGAGGGCGCAAAAGCCAGATTGATTTGGCCGAAGGTTTTCACTTTGATGGTTATGCGCAACCGGCAGGTGGTTGCTGTGTGTTAACGGACGGGAACTATACACGTCGTCTGCAAGATATGTGGGATCATCAGAGTACACGCGATTATGATATGGACGATATTATCTTGCTAAAAGCCGGGCGTCATATTCGTTTGAATGAACATTTAAAGTTAATTGTCGCACGTGATGAAAGCGAAAGCCGTTTTCTCGAAGGGTTTCGTAAGCAGTTTATTCACTTACGTGTTGAGGATCATCGTGGTCCTTTAATGTTACTGGATGGCAAGGTGAATGAGGCCGAGCTAAAATTAGCTGCAAGTATTTGTGCGCGCTACTCAGGCGGTAAACATACCTCTAGTGTAACGGTAATCGGTCAAAATAAAGCAAGTGAGGCATTTAGATTTGATGTCAAACCTATGCTTGAGGAAGAGATAAACTCGAGTTGGTATTTATAAATGATGGAAGAATTAGATTTAAGGCGTTTACTGTGTCCTTTGCCTGTCATTCGTACGCAAAAAAAGCTTAAGAGCATGCAAAAAGGTGAGCAAATAAAGGTGCTTGCAACCGATCCCGGTGTCATGCATGATATTCCAAGTATGTGTCGTCTCGGAGGGCATCAGATCATCGAGATGAAGGAAGTCAATCATGAATTTCATCTGATCATAGAAAAAGGCGATTAATGGACAACCAAAGACGGTATCAATTGGCAAAAAAAGTGACACTTATTGGAGCGCTTTTTAATACCATGCTTGCCATATTAAAAATGATTGTTGGGGTAATTGGCCACTCGAGTGCATTATTTGCTGATGGCCTACACTCTCTCTCTGACTTACTTACCGATGGTCTCGTCATTGTCGCTGCAAAATTTGGTGCCGAAGATGCCGACGAGTCACATCCTTATGGGCATCGACGCATTGAGACCGCGGCAACCGTATTTTTATCGTTATTACTTACTATAGTTGGCGTTGCTATTATTTACGATGGCATATATGAATTATTGAGTCTGCAATATCAAGCAATAAAACCCATGGTCATCATCATTGCGCTAATATCGACATTGGTTAATGAAGGTTTGTACTTATACACCATGAGGGTAGGTAAGCAAATCAATTCTAAGTTAATTATGGCTAATGCTTGGCACCATCGAAGTGATGCTATTTCATCAGTGATTGTTTTAGTCGGTGTGGTCGCAAGCATTTGCGGTTATCATTATTTTGATGCGATTGCTGCCTGCTTAGTGGGTTTGTTAGTGATAAAAATGGGTTGGTCTTTGGGATTTGATTCCGCAATGGAGTTAATTGATAGTAGTGTCGATAGCTGTGTAGTCGCACAAATGCGCGCCATTATAGAAAAGACCTCAGGCGTTGTTACATTACATCAGTTGCGTACGCGGTCTATGGCCGGTCATATACTAGTTGATGTGCATATAATTGTTGATGAGAAAATTTCTGTATCTGAAGGTCATCAAATTGCTCAAACAGTTGCACTCAAATTACGTCACTTCGTTAAAGATATTAGTGATGTGACCGTACATGTTGATTGTGAAGATGATGAGGTAAAAAGCCCCTGTGTAGACTTGCCAACGAGGGATGAATTATTGAGCTCACTCAATAAGACATGGAAAAATATGACAGGTTTTTCTTTAATTAATCATGTCATTCTTCACTATTTAGATGGAAAAATCACAATTGACTGTTATTTTAATCAGGGAGACGTTGATGTTAAGGGATTTCAGTCTATTGTAAAGCACTATGCATTTATTCGTAAGCTACATTGTTATCAGGAGCTTTTTTAAGTGAAAGGCGTTATTCTCGATGTGGCACCGATTAATAGTTATGGTGTTAATTTGGATGCATTAACGAATATAGCAGAACTCAGTATATTTGATGAAACACCTGAGTCGCTATTTTTTGAAAGAACTCACGATGTTGATTTTATACTGACCAATAAAATAACGCTTGATGAACAAAGATTGAGTGCTTTACTGAAGCTTAAATATATCGGTGTTTTGGCGACAGGTTTTGATAATGTTGATGTGTCTTATGCCAAGTCTCGAGGTATTGTTGTGACCAATATTCCAAGCTATGCAACAATGCCGACAGCACAACATGTATTTGCACTTTTGCTAGATTATTATAATCAAGTGGCACTTCACGCAGCGTCTGTAAAAAAAGGTGAATGGTCAGCTCGCACTTTTAGCTATTTTCTATCGCCAATTGAAGAGCTTTCTCATAAGACCTTAGGTTTGATAGGTTTTGGTCGTATTGCCAAACAAGTTGCACGCATTGCTCAAAGTTTTGATATGAACGTATTGGTGCACACACGCAGCAAACAAGCGTTTAAAGGAGTGAGTTTTGTAGAACTTGATGAACTTTTGACACAAAGTGACATCGTGAGTTTGCACTGTCCGCTAAACGAACAAACACGTGAGATAATTGGGACATCTGCGCTGTCATTAATGAGGCAAAATGCGATATTGGTCAATACAGGAAGAGGCGGGCTTGTTGACGAAAAGGCTCTTTTTTTGGCATTAGAGCAACAACGTATACGCCATGCATTGTTGGATGTGTTGACCATAGAGCCTATGGAGGTAGATAACCCCTTATTAAGGCTGCCTAATGTCACAATTACACCACATACTGCTTGGGGAAGCGTGGAGGCAAGAGCACGTATGGTGCAGATTGCCAGTGATAATTTAAGAGGATTTTTTAACCGTAAACCGTTAAATGTTGTGAGCACATGAACAATTTGGTTTAATTTTATGGGATATCTATGACCTTTCTTTTATTAAAATCTATAGCAGCGTTCATTATATTGGCGGTGACGATTGTTGCAGGTGTATATCCGTTCAAACAAAAAATAAAAAAAATGCACCTTGACTTTCCACAGGGTGAATCATTGGCATGTGGCGTTTTTTTAGGCGCGGCATTATTACATATGTTATCCGATGCAGCTGTTGATTTTCAGATAAAAGGGATTCACTACCCAATAGCTTATTTTTTAGCGGGCACCTTATTTTTACTCTTTTTGTGGTTAGAGCATTATGGTCGTGAACTGTATGCACATAAAGCTAATCAGTCAGCCTATTTGGTATGGCTATGGATGTTGATGTTGTCTGTACACTCATTTTTAGCTGGTAGCGCTTTGGGGCTGAGTGATAAAGACTCTTTGAGTGTGATTTTGTTTATTGCCATTATTGCTCATAAGTGGGCAGAGGCGTTTGCGTTTGCGGTGATCATAAATAAAGAGCATATTTCTTCTAAATTGGCGCTTAGCTTATTTGTTGTATTTTCATTGATGACACCATTAGGGATCTTTTTGGGCAGTGGTTTAGAATTGGTGATATCTTCAAACAGTTTGTTGTTACCTATTTTTAGCTCGCTGGCGGCAGGCACATTTCTATATTTAGGTACACTACATGGGTTAGATAAAGGCGTTTTAGTTAAACAATGCTGTAATTTAAAAAATTATTCTTATGTGATTTTAGGATTTGTGATTATGGCTTTGGTTGCGGTCTATAATTAGCCTGCCCCATTAGCTCACTTTACCCCCCCCCCGGGGCTACTGTAAGTCCTATTCCTAGGAGGCTCTACATCACTGGTATTATGGTTAGCTTTTAATTGCTCTTTGACACAGTCAAGTTTTTTAAATTGTTTATACAGTTTACCTATGCGGCCACCAACGCTACGTTCTTCTGCTGTAAGCTCTGGCAGCTTTGGGTTTTTTCTGTTTGTTTGTGCTTTTAAATATTTGACGAGTTTTTCGGCTAAGCTGATTTTAGCGTCATGTAGCTCTTTCTTGCTCTGTGATACTTCATCACTTAAATCACCCTTGTCTAGAGTCTCTCGGTCAAGGACTTTGGCATCCATATAGTCTTGTAGTGCTACAAGTAAGTCTGAATCAGGACCCATGCAATTATTATTTGGCGTGCCATTTGCATCTATACTAAAGACTTTAACGGTTTTAGTGACTTCAAAATATTGCTGTGCTCTAGGCAGCTCTTGTATAATCTCTTTTTGATACTCTTGAAGATAAGGGAAGCGAGAAATCGTCATGCGATCGGCACTGGTTAAACCGCTCACCTCTTCGCCATTGACTAGCTTTTGCATTTTCATTAGCACTTGTAATTCTCGTGTGCGACTTCTGCTTTCACAGCGACCACTGAGCGCATCTAAAGAGCGTGCCAGAATACCTTTTCCCTTTTGCGTGTATTCACGTTTATCACGTGCCCTTGCTTGAAACTTATTATGTAATTTAGTAAGAAAGTGCTGTCTATTTGCGCTCAACATAGGCCTTTCTACTATCGGCATCCATTTTCTTAACTGATAATCAAGGGGTTCTATTTCATTAAAAGCTTGGCCAAAAGGGAGTGGTTGCAGTCTATCATCGGCCGTAGGTGCTTCTCCTTTATTAGTCCTCCATTCATTTAATAGTGCGATGGATGGTGGCTGCCTAGTAGATTTACAATAGGCAAGAAAGGTTAGGGTTTGATATAAGGTAGCGGGATCTGTATTGGTAGTGCCAGTTCCAGTAAATTGTGTGTTTTGTGGCATATCAAAGCCAATCCCCCTATTTCTTAGGCTAGTAACAGCCTCGCTAAGTTGATAATGATTATTTAGTAAATCGTAATTTTGAATCTCTTCTTTTTTTTTCGTCTTGGCTAGAACCATGCCTTTATTGACTATAAAATCAGCTTTTACTTTTGGATCATCAGGATCGATTCCATTTGCTTTTAGTTCAGCCTTAGCCTCTAATAGTTTCCCTTGTATGGTATTAAAGTCAGCTTGAGCTTCTTCATATCCTTTAGACGCTTCAACAGTCGCATGATGCACTAGGTTTAAGGTAACATTATTGGGTAAAAGGTCAGGGTGCTTAGAGAAAAACTCTGCAATATAGTGGTGAATGTCTATTCTATCGTCGCTAAAGGTTATTTCGAGCGACTCATCAGGATACTTGCTTGCTAAATAGTGGGCTTGAGCGATAATTTGTGCAATTTTGCTTTCATCTTTTAATTGTTGTTTTTCTTCTGCTTTAGCTTTACTTAGACGTCCATGAGGACGTTCCTCTTTGAGTATTTCTTTAGCGATCTGCCAATGTGTGCCAGGCACATCATTGTGTGAGAAATCTGTTGTTAATACAGTATCAACTGAGACATTTGCGTTTTCAACTTGTAATTTAATATGTTCTTGGAGTTTTTCTAAAAAATCAATCGCCGATGGTGTGCTCCCTATAGCCGCATTTTGCATATCAGTTAAAACCGACTGTCTATTTGAGCCCATCATAAGCACCACAGGATCCCCACTTTGGGCCGCCTCAATAATTTTATTGATGATCGCTTGATTCTCTTCACTTTTTAGAAGCTCATCAATATTTAGTTGACGCTCGATAAATAAAGAGCCGTCCATATCGAGCATGAATACATGTCGTTGTTTTTCTGTCGATTCTTTAACCATGGCGTTATTGTTAAAAAAAGATATCGTTGTTTAATTATAGATCATATGTTCGTTTTTATAGAGTACAGGGCTTACATCAAGCAGCCAACCACAAGCAGAGGGACCACATTAAAGAATATAATCAATAACTTATAAAGCCCTAAAAAGCCATATAGCATATTATTAAAGGCTGATTGCTCTATTGAAAATAAGCTGTGGTGCAACTTAAAGACAAAGTCTTTAATAGCTAAGGTCACGATAAGACTAAAGACAAATAAACCTAGATTGATGAGTGTAGACCACAACAAAAATGTATAAATTGTTCCACTATTCATAATGTTATCTCCTTATAAGTGATTAAGACAGTCGGTTAGTTGATTAATGTGGGTGAGTGGTAATAGTTTAATGCCCAAATCTTCTTTGGGCGCATTGGCTTTAGGTAATATGACGGTTTTAAATCCGTGCTGTTTTGCCGCTAGTAGGCGTTCTTGTCCGTAGGCTACTGGACGAATTTCGCCGGCTAGGCCAATTTCGCCAAAACTTAACATATCTTGTGGAATCGTTTTATCAGTAAGACTAGAATAAATGGCAATCACTAAAGACAAATCGATGGCCGTTTCAGTGACTTTCATTCCACCGACTAGATTGACAAAAATATCTTGGTTGAATGTATCAATGGCCGCGTGGCGATGCATGACTGCAAGTAGCATTGAAAGACGTGTATTGTCGACGCCTAAACAAACGCGACGTGGTTGATTGGGACTGTCATCCACTAGTGCTTGAATTTCTAATAATAGTGGGCGAGTTCCTTCACGTATAACTGAAATAGCGCTGCCAGGAAGTGTTTGTGTACTTTTAGTTAAATAAAGCGCGGAAGGGTTTTTAATATCTTTTAGGCCTAACTCAGTCATGGCAAATAAGGCAATTTCGTTGACTGTACCAAAACGATTTTTAAATGCTCGTAGTAAGCGAAAGCGGTTGTCATTTTGTGATTCAAAATATAAAACACTATCAACCATATGCTCTAATACTCTTGGACCAGCCAGCGCGCCCTCTTTAGTGACGTGTCCCACCAAAAATAAGGTAATTTGATTCGACTTTGCGAATTTAACCAACATTTGTGTGGTCTCTTTTAACTGACTCACATTACCCGGGGCTTGTGAGAGTGTTTCACTAAACATCGTTTGAATCGAGTCAATCACCGCAACAAGAGGTTTTTCTTTAGTGAGCACGTCAATGATTTTTTCAACATGAGTTTCTGCAAGCAGCTTTAATGAATGTGGCTCAAGTGATAAACGTTTCGCGCGCAATGCGACTTGCTCGGGTGATTCTTCACCGGTGACATATAGCACTTTTTGCTCTTTGGATAAGTTTGCTAAAGTTTGTAGAAGCAGCGTGGACTTACCAATACCCGGATCACCTCCAATTAAAATAGCAGCGCCTCTAACCAATCCACCACCAAGGACTCTATCAAATTCACTACTTTTGGTTGATATTTTGATGGTTTCATTAATCGGAATGTCATCAATATCTAATACATCAGATTCGGTGTTTGCATAACCAGTAAAGCGGCTGTTTTTCTTTCTTTGTTTTGGTTGATGTGCAATTAAGCTATTCCACTCTAAGCAGTGTGTGCACTGACCAGTCCACTGGGCGTAGCGTTTGTCGCAATGATGACAAATATAACTCATGAAATTGATATGCCTTGATGTCTACCTCTATTTGATATTACCTGTGTCTGTTGTCTTAATCCATAACCTGTTGGGCGAATGTAGGGGGCAGGGGGATGGGAAGTATATGGTGGTGGGGGCGTATGGGAAGACCGCACATAAACAGGTGGAACGTGGGATGCTCTTCTACGATAAAAAGGACTATACCAAGGTCTTCTTGTATGACAAACATAGGGTCTAGGCGTCATACACGGTTGAGTAGTATACATCATGCTATATGATGAAGAGCGGCAGTCAGGTGTGGTGATATCATTGTTATAGAAACTCCTGTGGTTGAAAAAAGAAAATATACAAGCAGCAGCAACAACTGCAGCGATGATACCTAAAGTAATTCCTACGATTATCATGAGCGCCTCCAATCCATATTGCTACTCTATACAAAATTGCCACAATAAAGATTATAAATATTTTGGAATCAAATCAAGGGGTAAGTTGCTTATTGTTTCTGAAAAGAAAAATACTAACTTTGCCAGTAGTTTTGCTTTATACCTAACCAACGTTGTATCAGTGCATTAGTTCTTTGACGATTACTAATGATATTTTTTGCAAGTGCTTTGCTTCTTGTAATTAATTGTTTATGTAATAGTGTGTTTGCTACTTTTAATCCTGAAAATCCTGTTTGTTTAACGCCTAAAAACTCTCCCTGGCCACGAAGTTTTAAATCGGCTTCTGCAATTTCAAAGCCAGAGGTCGTATCGCGCATGGTGTTTAAGCGAAAGGTTCCCTCAGCTGATAAAGGAGATTGATACAGCAGTAAACAATAGCTTTGGCGTTCCCCGCGGCCAACACGTCCACGTAACTGATGCAATTGCGCAAGCCCAAAACGTTCGGCATTTTCAATAACCATGATTGACGCATTGGGTACATCAACACCAACTTCGATGACCGTTGTGGCAACCAGCAAGTCAATTTTATGATCTTTGAAGTCAAGCATTATTGCACCTTTTTCCTCACCTTTTAATCGCCCATGAATTAAACCAACTCGGTGTTTTGGTAAGAGCGTTTTTAAAGACAGATAAGTTTTAGTTGCATTTTCACACTCCAAGTTAAGAGATTCATCAATAAGCGTACATACCCAGTAGGCTTGTTGCTGATTAGAAAGTGCGGTATCTAACTTAGAAATTACTTGTGCTCGTTTGCTGTTTGCAATTACTGTGGTTTCAATAGGCTTTCTACCATTAGGTAGCTCATCGATTGAAGAAATATCCAAAAAAGCCAGCTTGGTTTGCGCAAGACTTCTTGGAATTGGCGTTGCAGTCATGACGAGTTCATGAGGGAGGGTATGTTTATCTTTACCCTTATTTTTAAGAGTGAGTCTTTGAGCAACACCAAAACGATGTTGCTCATCGATGATGACAAGGCCTAATTGACTAAATATTATTTTTTCTTGAAATAAAGCATGGGTGCCAATGATAAGGTGAGCTTCTCCTTGCTCAATTTTCCTAAGAATCAAATTCTTTTCTTTTTGCTTTTGTTTTCCCGTAAGCAACGAGATAGTAAAGCCTAATGGTTGTAGCCAAAGAGAAAAATTTTTAGCGTGCTGCTTGGCTAGAATTTCAGTCGGTGCCATTAGTGCAACTTGTAGTCCCTGTTTTAATATGGGTAGAGAGGAGATTGCAGCAACCAATGTTTTTCCTGAGCCGACATCACCTTGAACCAATCGATACATCGGATAAGGCTTTGCTAAATCAGTTTCAATCTCTGAGATAACACGGCATTGTGCATCGGTTAATGAAAAGGGTAGAGAAGCAATGAGTTGCTTTTTCGATGTGAAATCAACAGGTGCAGAGTAGGCATTGAGTGTTTCGCGTTTTTTTCTAAGCATTAAAATTGATAAGTAGTGGGTAGTTAATTCTTCTAATGCAAGCCTTAATTGTAAAGGGTGCTGTTTTTCTTCCAGTAGCTCCTGATTACAATCTGGTGGTGGGAAGTGAAGGTAACTTAAGGTTTGATGAAGATTATATTGTGCATAACCATCAAGCTCTTTAGGGGTTAAGATATCATAGGTATTTTCTTTAGTTTCATTTAAGGCTAGAGAAATAAGCTGTCTAATCTTTGCCTGGCTTAAGCCTGTTGTAACCGAGTAAATCGGTGTCAGCTTATCTTCAATTAGGGTGGGTTTGTCATTATCAATAAAACTAAGCTCAGGATGAGCCATTTCGAAATGATTTTTAATGAGCCGTACTTGACCAAAGGCTCTAAGCTCTAAGCCACTTTCCAAGCGCTCTTCGATACCCTTATTAAAATAGAAAAAGCGTATTTTTAGAATGCCCTGACCATCTTGTATATAACAAATGAGTTGACGTCTTTTATGGAAAATCACATGTGTTTTGATGATCATTCCTTGAATGACTGCAAACTGACTGTCTTTAAGATCACAAATAGGGGTAATTCTAGTCCTATCTTGATAGCGGTATGGTAGATAAAAAATTAGATCTGATAGAGTAGTAATATGACATTTTTTTAAGGTTTGACAAAGCTTAGGGCCTACACCTTTAAGCGTTGATACAGGTGCATCAAGTTCAGCAGATTGCGTAAGAAGTGTCATATACCCCTATCCTCTCATAATGCGTGTTTTTAGACTTCAATATTTACTGCGGCCTAAAGAGATTAAATTATCGCAATAGACTTTGTTATTACTCAAACTTAATCTC
>JAUICE010000093.1 GCA_030428185.1 Gammaproteobacteria bacterium | reverse complement strand
AAAGCCAGTGCAGCATATTTTTAAATTAAAGTATGTAAGTCCAATATTAGGTGAGCTACATAATGATGTAGCGCAAATCCTCCAGAATGAATTAAAGCAACTGATGTCTTTTTGGCAGTTGGCTGCTGAGATTAAGTTATGGCGAGAGAATATCAAAGCGTGGAAAAAGACACATGCTAAGGATTTAAAATATCTAAAGAAATTTAAATTTAAATCTGCAAACCCTGAGAAGTTAGAAGAAGCTTGGGCAGTCTTTCAAGAGCTGCAAGCATCATTTTATGCACTAGAGGTGCCGATTGATTTAAGCTGTCGTTGTGATGTGATTCGTATCTCAAATGGGTTTGGGCAGAACCAGCCATTACCCACAGCTGTATCTGATGAGTTTGCAACTTACACAGATCCTTATAGTGGAAGGGTACAAGGGGGTTATTACAAAGCTGGGTTTCTTGAGACTTACGATTGTAATTACTTGAAACCCAATAGAGGTCTATTAATTTATCAAGAAGGAAGAGATTGTTGGTATATACAGGCACAGGATAAAATGGGTAAGCGTCGTATGAGTAATAAACCTTTATCAGAAGGCTTTAACCAAAAGGTTGTGAGCAGTAGCTTAGATTTTATAAACGCTTTCTTTTTAAGTGGAACTACCGCCATGCGCAATTGGTCTTGGGAAGATGGTTTGGTACTCAGCCAACAGTTAGCGCAGTGGTTGGGTGAGCCTGTCTATCAGTGGAAATATCAGCTTGAAGCTATGCAATTTACTGATATTGATTTACAGCCATTTTTTAAATCAGTCTTTCGTCAGCACTTGAGTCTTATGGCACCGGTTGCCGATTTTTATCATCAATTTCATAAGGGGCGTTTAGACTGCTTTGAGCATTTTTACGATTGGCTTTTAGGTGGTGTAGATTGTGATAAGAAGCAGGTATGTCTGCAAGTACTGAAGTTTGCGATAAAGAAAAATCCTAGCGATTGGTCATTGTTAGTCTCAGCATTAGATACGCGTTTACCGCTTTCTGCTCCAGACTATAAGGCGCCACCGCTTGCCATTCTTTCAGCAGAAGATCACCAGCAATGTCAAGAAGGTATGACAGAGGAGGAAGGTATTAGGTTTAGCTTATGGTGTTTTCGTTATGAAGAAGTGGTGGGTTCGGTTAGTGTGAAGTTGCTTAGGCTAAAAACGTTACTTGTTGAGCGTATTATTGAAACACGAAATACAGATCTAGATCAGTGGCTATCTGAATTACAATCGGATGTACATCTAAAGATGCAGCTAGATTTAGCGACAAGTGTTTACCGAAAATTTCAGATTGCATATCATGACGATCGTTTAGCATATGAATTAAAGTGCATACCTATTAACTCAGAAGAATACATAGAAAGTGTGAAGGAGACACGCGATAAATATATGTTTAAATTACAAGATGATTATAATCAGATTTACGCATTATTGACTAATCCAGAGAGCTTGGCGAGTTATATTTTTTTAGAAGTTATACCAACAGTTACCCGAGGGTGTGATAAATTTCAACAGCTACAGAATGATATTTTAGATTGGTATCTACTTTGGAAGAAAAATCAAACTTATTGTATCAATGCTACATTTGCTATCGGTGCAGAGTCGCTTGGGCATAGGCGACGTGCGGAAAAAGAGTGCAGCATAAGAAGAAGAGGGTTTCGTAAGCGATTTATTCATGGTGCATTATCTAAATTAGGACAATTTAGTCATGACTTTAGAGCGCCATTATCTAGCCTATATGCAGCGGTGGGGCAATATATTGATCGCGAACTTATGCCGCCTCAAGATGTCATATTTACTTCTTATCGTGAAGAGTTAGAGGCACTTATTTCCTTGTTAGAACAGCCAATCGCATTAATATCGGTGGGCCTGGAAGGTAATATCGAAGCTGAAACGTATTTGCATAATGATTGGATAAAGCAGCATCCGCTTTGGGGGCATGCTGAAATCATACCTGTGTTTTATGATTACGAACAAAACCTCTATGGCTCTATCGATTGCCAAGAGCAAGATCGCGCACAAGCGGTGTTTAAAGTGGTAGACAATCTACTCGTGGCTGAGCCGCAAAAAATCACAAGCACAGTTACACAACCCTGCTTATTTGCACAGACAAAGACAATTACTCGTGAGACATCATCTCTCGATTCTCAAGATAGCAGTGGTTATGACTCAGCCTATGATGCTAGTAGAATTGTAAATATTTAAGCTTCAGTTAATTAACAGCCAGCATATAGTAATTTGGTTTCAGTAGTAAATCTAGACAAGTTAGTCTTTCGTTAAGATTTAGATTTTGAAATAGATGTATTATTTCTGGATTATTAATATAGCTTTGCAGTGATGTATCTACTCCTAACCAATGTACTAGATTCATATTGTGTTTGTTTAACATAGTTAGAATTTCTGGGAAAGATAGTGTTTGCTCATTTATATGAAGAAATTGATCTACAAGCCATGACTCATTTTCAAGTGTTTGTTTTAGGTTTTCATTAAAGAGGATTTTGGGAGCTTGATTGGGTGTGTCAATGTGAGATGCTATGTAGTTATTATCCATTTGTGTGAGAAATGTCTTTGTTAATGCTACTTTCTTTTTAAGAGATGGTACTTGAGAAAATAGAGTTTGAAATAGTTTCTGATGTAGATTTAAGTAGTAGCGGCCATGTTTCCCATAAAGCCATAATAGAATATATCCACCTTCATTTAAATGCCTTTTTAAGTTTTCTAATCCCGCATTCATATCAGATAGGTGATGTAGTACACCTATGCATATGATAGCATCAAACTTTTTATTCAAATTCATTTCAAGAATGTTCTCTTGTTGAAAATGTAAGTTTTTTAGAGCGTATTTGTTTTTAGCTTTTTTTGCAATTTTTAATGATTGCATAGAGAGATCAATGCCTGTGGCATGGCAAGTTGGGTACAGTTGAGCAACTTTAGAGATGGTGGGTCCAGTCCCACAGCCAGCTTCGAGAACTTCCACATTTTCTAAAAATGATTTTTTATTTTTAGGCGCGACTTCTTCAAAGAATATGAGCATATTTATAAACCAATCTGCATCTTTATATAAGTTAATATTCTCACCTGAATTTGGAAATGGATATGCCATATATTGTTGCTGTACTTTTTTAGTTACTATGTCCATTAATCACCTTATTTAAATGTTAGAAATTATAGAAAATTATTTAAGTTTGTAATACTTGTGGTTTAAGTTGCTTGCGATTCTTAAATTTAATACTTACTGCATATAAAAGATTTGCATATGTTGGAATAACAAATCTTTTGTGGGTTTGGTCCATAACGTAATTCCTAGGGCTCGGGTATACTTCAAATTGGCAATTTAATTCAGGCCATAAGCATAGTGCGGTGCATTCTTCAGTAAGGTAGTCATGGCATAACTGTTTTGCGCGTTCAAGATTAAAATTATCACTATCTTGTAGGCGACGATAGTAGCGATCTAGAAATTCATTTACTGTATGATTAAATGCATCTTGGTAGCTGCTATCTGATTCTTTTAGTGATTTTATTTTTTGTTGCTGCACTTTGAAGTCTGGATGAAATAACCAATGATCCCACCGAATAACTTTGTCTAATATTGAGAGTTGTTCACAGTATCTTTTATTTCGTTCTAGCCACTGATTCCCTGCTTCAATAGAGGCTTGGTAGAAGCTTTCTGCGTTATTTGCAGAGTTCAGGGCCATTGTGTGACGTTGTAAGCTATCATCAATTAACATAATGCAGGACTTGAATGCGCTATTAACTAACTTAATTGTTGTTTGAAAATGTTCGCCTTCATGAACTTCTTGACCGACACTGATAGTTAAAAGGCATGTTGATTGTTTGAACTCATCTTTAAAGTTATCTGGGCATTTGAAAACGGGTTTCAGTTTGCTCATGTGTGCTACTCCTATAGAAGATCCTGTTAACATTGGCAGTCTAGCATAATCAGCATAGCGAGAAAACATTAGAAAAATCAGAATATTACGATAATATTATTTCTATTAATCAGTATATTATAAAATTTTTTTAAAGTTCAGCTTGACATAATGGGCGGGCTTCCTTATGATCAATTATATATCAAATATGGACAAATGGAGTAGTATATGTTAACGGGGAATTGGTTGTTAGATATCTTGTTTATTTTCGGATTGCTTCTAGTTATTTTTCAGTTTTTTCGTGCCTCAACAAATAAGCTTCTAAATAAAATTTCTGTTAAGAAGCTACAAGATCAAGTAAAAATCTTAGAAAAAATTATAGCAGTTATGCCGGGCCATGTTTATTGGGTAGATAGGGAAGGTGTATATAAAGGTTGTAATGATGAGCAAGCAAGACTTTCGGGTCTAAAAAATAGGAAGCAAATTATTGGCAAAAGAAATAATGAGTTACCGTGGAACTACACTAGAGAAGGTTTGCCGGAGCTTATAGATTGTATCAACAATGAGGTCATGCAAACAGGTAAAAGTATTACTACAGAAGAGCCAGCGATTCTTCAAGATGGAACGCATGCAACCTTTTTATCGAGTAAAGTACCGATTTTTGATGATGAAGATAATGTTATTGGAATGGTGGGTATTTCTATTGATATTACAGATAGAAAAAGATTCGAGCGAGAGTTAGTAGAGACTAAGGAAAAAGCTGAATCTGCAATGCAGGCGAAGAATGAGTTTTTATACAACATGCGTCATGATATTCGCACGCCGTTTTCGGGGATTTTAAGTTTAGCGCAGGTATTGGCATCTGACGAAAAAGACCAGGATAAGAAGCAGTATCTTTCACAAATAGCTAAGTCATCTGAGGAGTTGCTGTTATATTTAAATGAAATTCTAGAGTTCACTCAATTAGAATCAGGTATCGTGCCGATATTATCCAAGCCATTTGATTTGCGTGCGCTTGTAGAATCTATTATTGATATGTTTAAACCATCAGTCCAGACAAAAGATGTGTCATTGACGTATGAATATTCAGGACTGCCTGATTGGATTGCGGGTGATCGATTTCGTATTCAAAAAATACTGATTAACTTAGTCAGTAATGCGATTAAGTTTACTCAGCAAGGTACTATCACGATAAAAGCTTCATTACTCGAA
>JAUICE010000016.1 GCA_030428185.1 Gammaproteobacteria bacterium | reverse complement strand
TGAGATTTATCAGTAAACATGCAGGAAAAGTCTATTCTATTGAGAGAGTTAATGACTTTACGGCCATTTCAGAAGAAGAAGTCTCTGACTTATTAGTTGCAAGTTTTGTCGGAGAATATAAACAATATTTACAGCCGAAAGATATTGATAAAAAACTAAAGAGCTGGGAAGAGGTTCGAGAATATTACCGCCAATATGCCAGTGAGGAAATAGAGGACTACAAGCAAGGAAAAATTGATTATTGGGTGCAAGCAAAAATAGAGAACAAGACGGTTGGCTTTGCAACCTTTCTTAAGCAAGGAGAGGCTGGGGTATATATGAATTTACTGGCAGTATCTCCATCAATGCAGCATCAAGGAGTCGGGCAGCGCTTAGTGTATGCACCGATGGAGTTAGGTATAGTGGAAAATTTACACTCAATTCATTTATTGCTTAGAAAGAAAAATAGGGGTGGAAGGTTATTTTATGAAAAGCTTGGATTTGAACCTAACCCTGATTATGTTCCTCTTGAAGAAAATTTCGTATCTATGGATTTATTAGAGCCTTTAACCTGGACGAATCCAAGTTATAATCTTAAGAATCAAAAAATGAATTATAAGCAAAATGTCTCGCCTACCTTTTTTGGCGTATCAATAGAAGAGCCAAGAGAAAAAGTCTCACAATGTGATCTCAGTCTAGATTTTTAATTGGTAAGAGATTTTAGAAAAAAATTGCTAGAATAGTCTTAAGTGAAATTGTTTAAGGGCGTTATGACAGCGTTCTCCTTGCTCACATATAATATTCATAAAGGTTATAATTTTTCTAAAAGGCGCTTTTTGCTACCCGAAATGAAGGTGGCTATTGAGAAGTTAAGTCCAGATTTGGTTTTTTTACAAGAAGTTCAAGGCCAACATATAAAAAAAGAAAAAAAGCATGTTTTATGGCCGAAGGTTACGCAGTCAGATTATATTGCAGAGAGCCTTTGGCCATATGTGATTTATGCGAAAAATGCAACTTATCAGGCAGGGCATCATGGAAACGCCATCTTAAGTAAAGTAAAGTTTAGTCGGTATGAAAATATAAATGTATCTTCTTGGGCGAGGGCGTCTAGAGCAATACTACATACTGTTATTGAAATAGATAATGTCGATGTACACTTAGTATGTGTTCATTTAGGCTTATTTAAAGATGAACGTGAAAAGCAAGTCAATACACTTGCTACACGTATAACCGAGCACGTTCCTCAAACTGCTCCATTAATTCTTGCTGGTGACTTTAACGACTGGCGGGTTGACTTATTCCAAGCGTTGGAGCGTAATCTCGGATTGTCTGAAGCAATCAAAGAAAGTCATGGAGGACATGCCAAATCGTTTCCAGCGATAAAACCAACACTACAGGTTGATAGAATTTATTACCGTGGTTTAAAGCTTGAATTTGCTCATTGTCTTTCAGACAAGCCATGGAAAAGCTTGTCTGATCATTTGCCGCTTTACGCGCAGTTTAGTTTATAATAATTGCTAGGCACAACGATAAAAGCTTAATCGTTATGTTCCATGTTATCTTGATATTCACCAACGCTTGCTGCGGAATTAAGGCGTGCACGTTTTAGCAGGGCTTTTTGAGCGGCTAGTGTGTTTTCTTGTATACCTTTCCATGTATTTAAGCAAGGCTCTTGTAAGGCTCGGCCATAAGAAAAGCTTAAATTCCATGGACGATTAGATAATGTATTCATGACATTTAAATTTTGTGTTGCCTGCTCAGGGGTTTGACCACCAGATAAAAAGTTTATTGTGGGGACTAGAGCCGGAACATGCTGCCTAAAAACACTTAGTGTATGTTGGGCAACTTCTTCAGGAGTGCTTTGATGCCCACTTTCTTTTCCAGCAATAACCATACTTGGTTTCAAGATGATATGTTCTAAAGAGACTTTTTGCATAAAGAGAGCATTAAACAAAGTTTGGAGTACACGTTGATGTGCTTGATGAGATTCTTCTATCGTATGCGTGCCATTCATCAAAATTTCTGGCTCAACAATTGGCACAATACCTAAGTTTTGACAACAAGCAGCATATCGAGCGAGATTTTGTGCATTGATGGTGATAGATAACCTACTTGGTGTTGATTTACTTATTTCATATACGTTTCGCCATTTGGCAAACTTTGCGCCTTTTTCTTTGTAGTCTTTGAGGCGCTCACCGAGACCATCTAAGCCTTGGGTAACTTTTTCATTAGTGTTTTCAAGCTGAAATAAGCCTTTATCGACCTTAATTCCAGGCAGGATGCCTTTGTTACTTAACATGTCAGCCAAAGAGGTTCCGTTGGCATCTTGTTGAGATAAGGTTTCTTCAAATAAGATAACACCGTTTATATAGTTTTCTAGTGAATCAGTGTTAAACAACAACGAACGATAAGCAAGACGTGCTTCATAAGTGCTTTCAACATGAATACTTTGCAACCGTTTGGCAATCGTACCAGTACTTTCATCAGCTGCTAAAATACCTTTTCCAGGTTGTGACATGATATCAATTGTAGCTGCTAATTCGTTTTTAACCATTAGATGACTCCTTTTGTTTTAGCGTATTATATACCCAATGGAAATCAAACTGCACGCTTTTAAGCTTTGTTTAAAGCGCTCCAATATAGAAGGGTAGGGTGATATTATTTTGAAATGTATTTCTCTCGTCTAATACTTTTTACATCAAATTGTGCCTCTTTTAATAGAGCGAATACATCATCAATCATTTGAGGATTGCCACAAAGATAGACGATATCATTATCTGCTGATAAATTTAATTTATTAAGTACGTTTTGAACTCTACCAAGACATTCATGAGCCATGAGAGAAGTGTCTTCAGACTCTTGGCTTAATGCACAGAAAAACTGTGATTGCTTGCCATCTTCTGCAAATGTTAAAAAATGCTCCTGATACAAAATATCATTTTTTTTAGGCACACCTTGTATGATAATGGCTTCAGAGTATTGTTTTTGAGTCAGCGCATCTTTTAATTCACTTAGCATTGATAGATATGGTGTGATACCAGTACTAGTACCAACTAGAATTAGTCGCTTACCAGCGTCTTTATTTTGCAAAATTAATCGTCCAAAAGGACCTTGTGCTGTAAGTGAGTCGCCTACTTTTAGATTGAATAGTAGGTTAGACGCAATACCATTTGGGATAAAGCTTGCTGCAAACTCCACTTTACCGTTCTGTAAACGGTTAGCAAGAGAGTAGCTTCGACGATACGTTTTGCTCTCGTGCTCGATAAGCAAAGTAATAAACTGTCCTGGTATAAAGTCAAATGTATCTTCGTTATCCACTGAGAAGATAAAGTGTTTAACGTCGCTAGAAAGACACTTAACTTGCTCTAGCGAAATTGAAAAAGTTTTAATGGCCATGTCATTGTTTGCTCATATGAATAGTGCCCCATTATGCAAAAAATATGAAAATAAGCAAAAATTGATGTCATACCCCTATCCTTTCGTAATGTCTTCCTCAATAGGGAGGAGTGATTGAATACAAAAATGATGTAATATGTAAGGATTGGGTGTAGCTTATCGATTTTTCTATGCTAAATTGTAAACTTTGTTACATAACTTAAGGTTATTAAGGAAATAAGCAAATGGCTGCAGATATTACCAGCATACTTGAGCACTTAGGGGAGTCTATTGACCCTGTTACTAGTGCCGTACAGGTGATTGCTTATTTAGTGGGATTTATGATGGTTTGGCAGTCTATTAAAAAATTAAAGACGATTGCCGATCAAAGGGCCAAATACACAACACATGGGAAAATGTTCATTCCACTTGCCTATTTTCTAGGAGGCGTTTCCCTTTTCTTCTTGCCAACGATGGTTGATATTGCTAAAAATACTTTTTTTGGTGTTGGTTCGCCTATAGCCTATGATAATTGGGTTGAGCAGTTAAGAGAAAAGTATGGTGATGGCTCTATCATTGTGCCAAGACTTGTTCAGTTAGCAGGATTAATCTGGTTTATACGTGGTATCGTTTTATTATCACAAAGTAGTGAGCCTGGTGTGCAACATGGTTCTAAGGGATTAGTTTTTTTAGTTGCGGGCATTTTAGCCGTTAATATTCATTATACCTATGAGTTGATGGCGAAGTTGGTCACGTTAATTACGTCTATATAAAATACAGGAAACGCTGAATGTTTTTTAAAAGGGGAGTGAGACTCAAGTATATTTTGCTATGTGTTTTTTTAAGTCTACAGACCATTACTAACGCAAAAAATATAGCAGTCACATTATCTTTAAAAACCATAGTGCTCAATAAAGCTCAAGAGTCTGATGGTGATGAGCTTTATTTTGATATATTGACTTACTCTAACCTGAATGCATCAAAGCAACTGCGTGTACCTACTAAGCCTAACTATTGGTTGAGTGAAATGTTACAAAAACTCAAAAATGTTACTCTTTGGCATGGGCATATTCAGGATAATGAGAAAAGAACATTGCAGATAGCACTAATGGAGTTTGACTCTCCTCCTTGGGCCCTTAATGATGAGATTGGGCAGATTTCCATAACATTACATAATCAAAATAATCAGTTAAGCTATGCTCTAGGTGGCGCCTTGGATATGACTAAAGACTTCAAGCCTATCACTCGGCCTCTACGACCTATAGTATTTGACGGCGATAATGCAAATTATGTTGTAACGTTTGTTTTAAAAAAAGATTGATGGATTTTAGTCAGAGTCATCAATATTTAATTTAAGGTTGTTCGTTTTGGCAAACTTGATAATAGATTGATACAGCTCAGGGTTAGATTCCTTTAAGCTTGGGTCGATTTGCACGCACTTAAAGCCGTCTTTATTTACAGTAGGTTGTAACATAGGGGAGTAATGAATGCGTCTATTTTTAAAGGTTGCTAAGGTCCCGCTCATGCGCTCAGCCCAATCACTAGGCCGAAAGCGACTGCCTTCTTCAGTGACGCCTTCAATAACGATTTTTTCTTTTGGCTTTTTGTCGTCCGCCATGCCAGCTTATCACAAATAAATTTGCACGATTATATACCCAAGCTACTTGAAAATGCTAGTTTTAAGCCTTAAGCATTCTTTTATATTGAACCGATTTTATACCCAACCTACCTGGAAATGCAGGTGTTGCGCGTTGTTTAAAATACTAAAGTTGAGGGTTTAGAAATGCCCAAAACGCGCATTACGAAATAGGTATTAGCTTTGTTAAAATGAGTCACTTAAATTTCAAACGACTATAAAACGTTTATTATTCAATAGAGAATGATACTTTATTGTCTAATAAGTATCTTATGGATAAATGTGTTAAAATGCTCAATCTGAATCATATTAATACGGATCAACATGGCTGCTGCAGTTAACTAGTTGATTTTACGAGGGGAATTACTTGTTTAGAAGGCAACGGGCTACTAGAGGTATATATTTACTGCCAAATATTTTTACGACGCTTAGCTTATTTAGTGCATTTTATGCAATTGTGGCGTCAATGAAACACATGCATGAAACAGCAGTGATGGCGATATTCGTTGGTATGTTGGCAGATGGTTTAGATGGACGAGTTGCAAGACTCACGAATACGCAAAGCGAGTTTGGTGCTCAGTATGATAGTTTATCTGATATGGTTACTTTTGGGGTCGCACCAGCAATACTTGCATACACTTGGGGTTTGGAACAACTAGGAAAGCTTGGGTGGTTAGCCGCATTTATATACACAGCCTCAGTTGCACTGAGGTTAGCACGTTTTAATAGTCAGCATGACGATAGTAAATTACTGTACTTTACAGGACTTGCTTGCCCAATTGGCGCGGGCGTAGTTTCGAGTTTTGTTGGGCTTATGACTCACCTAGAGCTGGTTGCAGGTATTGCTTTATCTGTGTGCTTAGCTTTACTGATGATTGCGCTTGCAATATTGATGGTAAGTAATATTCGTTATCCTAGCTTTAAGCGTGTTGACTTTAAAGGCAAGGTTCCATTCCGATATATATTACTAGTTGTTGTTACAGTGGTTGCTATAGCAATCTATCCACCACTTGTTTTACTGGTTGCGTTTATCTCATATGTACTCATGGGGATTGTTTTTGAGATCTTGCGCGTCAAAAAAATAAGAGGAAGAGTTAAGTCGAGGCGTAACAAAAAAACGCGATAGAAGAAAAGCAAGTTTGCCTTTAACTATTCAGCTTCGTCAAAACGATTGTTGATCAAAGAGACGAGCGCGTCTCTTGCGTCTACTTCATCTTCACCAGAAAAATGAATGTCTAACTCAGTTCCTTGACTGGCTGCAAGCATCATAACGCCCATAATACTTTTACCATTAACTTTTTGCCCATCACTTTTTTGTACTGAAACCTCACAAGAGAATTTTGAGGTTGTTGCAACAAATTTAGCAGCAGCTCTTGCATGCAGACCCAGTTTATTAATAATTTTAATTTTTTCTTCAATCATGTTTATTATCTACACTTTTTTAATACACGCTTTTCCGCCCTCTAGGGCTTTTTTAGCTAGCTCATTGAGAGGCAACTCGTAATAATTTAATGTTTTTAATAGCATTGGCAAATTAAGTCCCGTCACTATTTCACATTTTTTGTTCTTAGACAAATCTTTAGCTATGTTACAAGGTGTTGATCCATATAAATCAGTTAAAATTAAGACACCATCTGTCGCGTTATTGAGAGTAGCGTCTAATTGCTCTAATAGCGTTTGCTCAAAACGATTACTTTCATTAACCGATATGCTTACACAACTAGTAGGTATATGATCACCTAAAGTATGCTTTGCAGCATCAATAAGCTGATTTCCTACCTCTTTATGGGTTAGGAGTAGTATTTTAACAGTCATTATCAGTTCGCCCCATGATATCTTGATGTTTTTCTGTAAAGTCAAGACTAGCGTGGTAACCATTTTTTTGTAGTTTATAATTTTTCACAGCAGCCTCAACGAGAATAGTAAGACTTCTTCCCGGAGCAACAGGAATGCTTACTCTAGGAATTGAGCTTCCTAAAATAGTTTGAGTATCATGGAGCCCATGTAATCGATCTATTGTATGTAATTTACTTGGCTTAATCTGAATTATTTTTACGATAAGTTCTAAAGTATTGTTCTCTTTTATGGATTTATCTCCAAACATTTGACGAATATTGATAACACCCAACCCTCGAACCTCAAGAAAATCTTGTAGCAATTCTGGACAAGATCCAACCACTTGATTATCTTTTTGAGAAAATAAGACGGAATCATCTGCGACTAAACAGTGGCCTCTATCTATTAGGCCAAGTGCGAGCTCACTTTTTCCTATACCACTTTCACCAACAAGTAGGACACCAGTATTATTTACATCAACGAAGACGCCGTGTTCAGTGTGTGCTTTAGGCGATTTCTTTAACATCATGGCTTACCAGAAGTTTGATAATAGAACTAGGTGTAAGGGCGTTTCTTAAGCGCTCTCTAATATCATTGGAAATGAGTTGGTTAGAAATTTCAGAAAGAAGATGCAGGTGCTCATTAGGCTCTCCTGTTGTGACAAGAAGCGCAAAGATAAGATCAACGGGTATGTTATCTTGAGAATCAAACTCGATTGCTTCTGCTAATTGAATAAAAACACCAGTGGAAGGCAGTTGTGATGTGGTCATTCGTATATGTGGTATAGCCACACCATGTCCAAGAGCTGTTGATCCTAAATGTTCACGTTTGATAAAAGCATCTAAGATACTGTCTTTATTTAAGGTTGGATGAGTATGAACAATTTGCGTACTAATGATATCTAGCAGTTGTTTTTTACTGGTTGTCTTGACATTGATGAGCACGTTTGACTCGCTCAATACATCGCTAATATGAAGCACAAATAAATCCTAGCAATTTAGATGCGCCTAATTTTACTCAAATTTTTAGCAATTGCATAATGGTTCGGTTGTTTTTATATGTCTAATTTATATTTTCATGAAAAATATATTGTAATTGTTAAAAGTTAAAATCATAGAATATACCGCTGTCCTTTCATACTGCACCATTTTAGTCTTCAAGCACTCCCCTCTATTGAATGATAAAATCCTCATCGTAGCTCACTATGATTTCAGCTTTTATTATTCGATAGAGAACAATGCGTTTTGCCTAACGTAGGTTTTATCTATGGATATTCAGTGGTTTTTTTATCGTTCGGCAAAGCTAACTGTTTAAGGTTTAGATTTTTTGATTAAAGAATAGTTATTTTATTCAGATTGAAAAAAATACTAAAGATTAAGCAGATAGCGAAGCTCAAGACCACGCATGTTCATTTCCATTGGGTATATACAAAGTATAAAATGGTGAGCTTCCCTTTTTCTTTACATGACGTTAAATAGAGTCAACCCCAATTAGCTATCTAAATTTACTCGCGGTGGTCTTGACGCTTTTCTTTGTATTTAATTAGTTGCCTATCAAGCTTATCGGTCAGTAAGTCAACAGCACTATACATATCTTCTGCCTCAGAGCTAGCATGAAGCTCCGCTTTGGTTACATGAATGGTCGCTTCAGCAGTATGGGTTAACTTTTCCACATCAAAAACAACATTGATAGAGGAGATGTGATCAAAATGTCGCTGTAGCCGTTCAAATTTAGAAATAGTATATTCACGTAAAGCAGGTGTTACTTCAAGTTTATGACCAGTGAAGTTAATTTGCATGATATTGACTCCTTAATAAAACGAATATCATTTATCGATAATCTTTAAATAGTTATGTCTTAACCGTCTAATGTTAATCAACGAAATCAAGACAGTTGCTTCATCTATGATGACAGGGACTTTCTTTCAGAAGACGCTCCAATCCCTAGGGAGGTGCGATATTTCGTTACCGTTCGTCTTGCAATATTAATACCCTGCTCTTTTAATATTTGGGCTATTTTATGATCACTCAAGGGGTGTTTACTATTTTCTTTTGAAATTAGTCGTTTTATTTGTGCTCGTATTGCTTTTGAAGACAGATGTTCGCCTGAGTCTGAACTTACATGGCTAGAAAAAAAGTACTTAAGCTCAAATATACCTTGTGGTGTATCGATATATTTTTTTGTTGTTACTCTAGAGATGGTTGACTCATGCATGTCGAGATTTAGAGCAATATCATTTAGAACCATTGGAACCAAAGACTCTTCACCATGCTCTAGAAAAGCTTTTTGTTTTTTCACAATAGATGTTGCAACATTAAGTAGGGTTTCTTGACGACTTTGAATGCTTTTTAGTAACCACTTTGCTTCTTGGAGATTGTTTTTTATAAAGCGGCTATCGGAACTTGATTTGGCCTGAGCCAAGTCTAGATATTTTTGATTAATAGATAGCTTAGGAATCGCATCTCCGTTTAAACGTACGACCCACTGATCATTAATTTTTTTTACTTCTACATCAGGGACTATATACTCAGTTTTTACGGGCTCAATAAGCTCACCAGGTTTCGGATGTAACTGTTTTATCACACATAATATTTCTTCTAATTGCTGTGTGTTGATATGATATTTTTTCTTAAGCAATGCATAGTTATGGGCCGCGAGTAAACTGATATCCTCATTAATGATTTGTTTGACTAAGGAGCTTTGGCTTGGAGATAAAGCTATTTGCTCAAGTTGAATAGTCAGGCATTCTTGTAAATTTAATGATGCAATGCCGATAGGATCAAATCGCTGCAATCGGTGTCTTACAACATTAATATCTGTGATGGTTACATCAAGTCCACCTTCTTGAAGAGATTCAAGGGTGCTTTCTAAGGAATCGGTAAGCAGCCCGTCTCCACCAATGTTATCAATAAGAGCAACACCTATGGCGTAGTCGACTTCAGATAAGGGTGTAAGTTTTAACTGCCATAGTAAATAGTCTTGTAGGGAGTCTGATGTTGAATAGATTTGCTCTAAAAGATTTTGTTTTTCAGGAGCAGGTTTGACTGCCGCTTGACTAGAATAATGTTCTATAGGTGCTGCTTCTTTAACAACCTCAGTTTCTGAAAGAGGAAGATCGGAGCGCTTAGACACGGTGATATTGCTATCACCCCCTTCCACTTCTAAAAGAGGATTTTTCTCAAGAGCTTCTTGTATTTCGATATTTAAGTCTTGAGTTGAAAGTTGTAGAAGACGAATAGCTTGCTGCAACTGTGGTGTGAGCATCAGTTGTTGTGATAACTTAAGTTGCAACGAAGCCTTCATATATACACTCTTAAACATAAGTAAAAATACATCTTACATTTAAGTTTAATTCATCTTTTACGATTATCCAGCGACAAGCATGATAGGTGCATAGATGTTAAATTATCTTGCTGATTTTATTGGAAATAAAAATTTAGGCATAGAGCCAAACCAGGAACTTGCTTTGGCTCTAATTGAGGTAGATTTACTTGATTTTTTCTTCTTTATATTTAACGTGTTTACGAACTACCGGATCAAACATCATATATTCTTGTTTTTCACTATGTTCTCTCGGATTCTTAGTACGTGTATAAAAGTGTCCGGTACCGGCACTTGATTTCATTCGAATTTTAATTCTTACAGCTTTTTTAGCCATCGCTAAGTTCCTATATTAATAGATTACTTGTCCGTTTTTTCTTTTTCACGGAGCTCTTTTAAGACAGCAGAAACGCCTTTTTTATCAATAATACGCATTGCTTTAGTGCTTACTTTTAATTTAACAAATTGCTGAGTTTCTTCATCCCAGAAACGTCGCTCTTGGATATTAGGAAGAAACCGTCTTTTTGTCTTATTATTTGCATGAGAAACGTTATTGCCACTCATAGGGCGTTTGCCGGTTACTTGACATACTTTTGCCATGGATATCTCCAAAATTCATGTGTGTGAGCCTACGTTATTGATAACACGCTAAGTTATACTTACTGATACTCACCAGAAATCTAGCGCATCTTTATATCAAATGCGCTCAAATAATGCAACTGATAATTCTCTGTTGCTTGTAAACTTTATAAGGTGATTCTTTAGTGTTCATGTTGTACTATACCCCTGTCCTTTCAAACTGCACGTTTTGAGCGTTGATAAATGTCTGTCATTTAGCTTTGCTAAACGAAGCAGATAATTGTTTGATTAATTAATATTGTTTTTTCAATATAGTTAGAAAGTTGAGGTAATCATTGAGTGATTGGTTTAGTAAAAATGTAGTTCTTGGTATATCTGCGGGTATTTCTGCTTATAAAAGCGCCGAACTTGCGAGTATTTTACGTAAACTTGGCGCCAACGTTCAAGTTGTTATGACTAAGCAGGCCAAGGCGTTTGTTGGTTCAATGACATTTCAAGCAGTTACAGAGCGTCCCGTTAGGGATTCGCTATGGGATGAAGCCCATGAGTCGGCCATGGGACACATAGAGCTAGCAAGATGGGCTGATTTAGTGCTTATTGCCCCTGCGACAGCAGATATGATTGCAAAGCTTGCTTGCGGCCAGGCCAGTTGCTTACTCTCAACTTTGATCTTAGCAACAAATGCACCTGTAGTGGTTTGTCCGGCGATGAACATGCATATGTATGCACACCCCTTGACGCAAAAAAATATCAATATATTGAAAGAGATAGGCGCATATATTGTTGGGCCTTCGAAGGGTGTGCAGGCTTGTGGTGATGATGGCTGGGGACGCATGGTTGAACCAGCAGATATTGTTCATAGTTTAAGTGAGTTATTTCAAGAAAAAATATTAGCTGATTTGAAGCTTTTGATTACAGCCGGCCCTACAAGAGAGCCGATTGATCCAGTGCGTTATATCTCTAACCGTAGCTCGGGGAAAATGGGATATGCTTTGGCAGAGGCAGCAGTAAATTTAGGTGCGAAGGTGACGTTAATCAGTGGCCCAACAACACTCTCATCAACAGCAGGTATTCATCGAGTTGAGATTGAAACTGCAGATGAGATGTTAAAGCAAGTATTAAATTATGCTGGAAATGCGAATGTTTTTATTTCATCCGCGGCAGTTAGTGATTATCGTCTAGCAGATGTAAGTACAGTAAAAATTAAAAAGCATAACGAAAAAATATCACTAGATTTAATACAAAATCCTGATATTTTAGCGCACGTGGCGAAAGTTTATCCAAAACTATTCCTTGTGGGCTTTGCTGCTGAAACTTGTAATGTAAAAGTTAATGCACTTGCTAAATTAGAAAAAAAGAACCTTGATATCATCTTTGCAAATGATGTGAGTCGTATAGATATTGGATTTGAGAATGAGCAAAACGAGATAGTTGCTTTTACTAAAGATTCCGAAAAAATATTTGCCAAACAACCTAAGGCTCGTTTAGCCTATGACCTTCTTAGGTATATCGCTATACGATACAGGAAATAAGGGTAGAATATGCAAGAAGCTATAGAGTTAAAAATTTTAGATAAACGCTTTGGAACCACTTTTGACTTACCAAAATATCAAACTGAAGGCTCAGCGGGTTTAGATTTAAGAGCAGCTATTGATGAGCCTCTACAGTTATTACCAGGTGCCACAGAACTTATTCCTACAGGTATAGCGATTCATATTGGTAACCCAAATTATTGCGCGACTATTTTGCCTCGCTCAGGATTAGGCCATAAGCATGGTATTGTGTTGGGAAATTTAGTGGGGCTTATTGATTCAGATTATCAAGGACCATTAATGATTTCTTGCTGGAATCGTAGTCAAGATGTTTTTACGATTAATGCTGGTGATAGGATAGCGCAACTGGTTATTCTACCTGTCGTTCAGGCTCAATTTGAAATTGTTCGAGACTTTCAGGAAAGTGTTCGTGGTTCTGGTGGCTTTGGTCATACAGGGAAAGAGTGAATGAGTATGATTTACCAGAGAAAAAATAAATTACCAGCGCATGTTTTTCGTGCTTATGATATTCGTGGGCGTATCGGTCCAGATCTAAACGCGGATGATTATTATACCTTGGGCTTAGCGCTTGGTTCTTTGATGATAGAAAAAAAACATCACGAGGTTGTTGTTGGTTACGATGGTCGCTTGACCAGTGAGTCTCTTGCTCAAGCAATGATGATTGGACTAAAGTCTTGTGGCCTGAATGTCGTTTCTATTGGATATGCTCCAAGCCCTGTATTGTACTTTGCAACAGTTGAGTTAGGACTAGGCGCTGGGGTTATGATAACCGGAAGCCATAATGGTAAAGAATATAACGGACTTAAGCCTGTTGTCTGTGGTAAAAATTTAACAACTGATGATATTCAGGCACTACAGAGCCGAATTGAACATGAAGTATTTCACTTTGGTGACGGAGTGATTACGAACCAAGATATTATTGCTAGATATATCGACAAAATTAGTCAAGATGTTCAAATAGAGCGCTCACTACGTATAGGAATAGATTGTGGTAACGGGGTTGCAGGACTTTTTGTTAGTCAACTGTTTAAACGCTTAGGTTTTGAGGTCTATGAGCTTTATTGTGACGTAGATGGTACTTTTCCAAATCATCATCCTGACCCAGCTGTTGATGACAACCTAGCTGACTTACAGTCGTTGGTTCTAGAGAAAAAACTCGACTTAGGTATTGCTTTTGATGGTGATGCTGACAGACTGGGGGTCGTTGACTCAGATGCCAATATTATTCGCTCGGATAGAGTATTGATGTTATTAGCAGCAGATATATTGGCGGCTAATAAAGATTGTCCAATTATTTTTGATGTGAAGTGCTCTAGAGCCTTAGGTCAGTTAGTAAGTGATCTTGATGGCCAAGGATTAATGTGCCCAACAGGGCATTCAATTGTTAAACAAAAAATGGCAGAAACAGGAGCATTATTGGCTGGAGAGATGAGCGGGCATTTATTTTTTAAAGATAGATGGAATGGCTTTGATGATGCAATTTATGCTGCTTGCAGGGTATTAGAAATCATTAGTAAGTCAGCTAAAACTTCAGCTGAAGTGTTTGCAAAACACACGTCAGGATACAGTACGCCAGAATTAAAAATAGCAGTTAGTGAGGAAGAAAAATTTTCATTAATTGAACAAATAAAAAAAGAAATTGATTTTTCCCCAGCAAACTGTGTTTATTTAGATGGTGTTCGCTGTGAATTGCCAGATAGCTGGGCATTAATTCGTGCATCGAATACTACTCCGTGCTTGGTTATGCGTTTAGAAGGTGAGTCTATTGATGCCCTAGAACACATTAAGCAGTGGTTTAAGGATAAACTAAGCCCCTTAAGTTCGAAATTGATAATGCCATTCTAAGAGTATTTTGTTACAAGGAGAAACCATGAGCTTGCCCTACGAGCTATACACGTTAAAGCAGATTCGAGAGATAGAACTAAGCGCGTTTAACACTGTTTCCAAAGAGGTTTTGATGAAGCGGGCGGGTGAAGCGGCGTTTTCTGTATTTTTTTCGGTATATCCAGATGCAGAAAACATTGCTGTGTTTTGCGGGGGCGGCAACAATGGAGGGGATGGTTTTGTTTTTGCACGTTGTGCCTTTGAAAAGGGATTTTCAGTCTCAGTTTACTACTTAGGTGACAAATCACAATACTCTGATGAGGCGAAAGCCTCTTTGATGCAACTAGAGTCTTTAGATATAGAGGTTATTCCCTATGATGGTCATGCCGCTTTAAAAGAGTGTGAGGTTGTTGTCGATGCATTGCTAGGAATTGGTGTAAAAAATAATGTAGAAGGAATTTATAAACAGGCTATTTCAGAAATTAATGCTTCTGAGTGTTTTATTCTTAGCTTAGATCTTCCCTCTGGTATTGACGCAAATACAGGTAAAGCACTAGGCAGTGCTGTATTTGCAGATGTAACCGTCACATTTATTGGCTTAAAACAAGGCATGCTGACAGGGGATGCTGTTGACTATTGTGGTGATATTTACTGTGACACTCTTGATTTAGAACCAGAGCTAGAGCGACACGCCATTACATCATTACGACTTGATGAGGTTGATATTTCAGCCATGTTACCTAGACGTCTACCGAGCATGCATAAAGGGAATTTTGGGCATGTGTTAATTGTTGGTGGAGAGTATGGATATGCGGGTGCTGTAAGAATGGCCGCTGAAGCAGCATTGCGCGTAGGTGCTGGAAAAGTTTCTGTTTTTACGAGGCTTTCTCATCATAACGTAGTGCTGTCTGGTCGGCCCGAGCTTATATGTTTACCATTTGAGGAGCCTTTTGAGTTATCTAAAAGGCTTGAACAGTTTGATGCCATCGTTGTTGGACCTGGCCTTGATGACAGCAAATGGTCTGAGGATGTGATCCAAAATTCTTTGATATTTAAGGGTAAAAAAATAATTGATGCTGGGGCGTTAGCTTATCTTGCTAAAAACGATATCTCGCTTGCCAATACAATATTAACCCCTCATCCAGGAGAAGCTGCTAAGTTGCTCAACACTGAAGTAGAGGCTGTTCAGGCAAATAGGTTTAATGCTGTGCTAGATATTGCTAAAAAATATCAATCTATCACTGTGCTTAAAGGGGCTGGAACCATTATTCAGACACTCAATGATGTGCCTTACGTTTGCTCCTTAGGAAATGTAGGCATGGCTAGTGCTGGCATGGGTGATGTTCTTGCCGGGATAATGGGAGGATTTTGTGCTCAAGGTACTCCATTAGAAGATGTTGCCGCTGTATCAGTATTGTTACATGCTTTCTCAGCCGATTTAGCAGTAAAAGAGAAGGGTATATATGGATTACTTGCATCTGATTTATTTGACTCTTTTTTGAGTGCAATAGAGCAAAGCAGAGAAAGCCTTATTGATATAGAAGATGAGCTTCTTTTGTAATGAAGGGATCTTAAACGATTCATATCAAGCCTTGCTTGTAGGCCTTTTCTTTTGGATTTTTCGATTGAGGAATGGCTATTCCATTCCGATTGAGAAAAATAACCCTAAAGCATTTTCAAGCACCTAAGGTATAGGTAGAATAGGGCGATGCCAAGGCTTCTTTAAGTGACTATTGATAGTCGTATTTGTAAAATGATACCAGATCAAACCCCCTTGAAAATAACGCTGCCAAGAGAAAATGACACAAAAGCTTTAGCAATCAAATTGGCAAGTTTATTAACTTACCCTTTCGAAATCCATTTCCAAGGTGAGATTGGCTCAGGTAAAACCTGTTTTATTCGTCACCTCTTGCAGTACTTAGGTGTCAAAGGTGCTATTAAAAGCCCTACCTATGCATTGATGGAGCAGTATGGAGTTTCAATTGGTGAGATACTTCATGTCGATTTATATCGCATATCCGAGCATTATGAATTGGAAGAAATTGGTTTTTATGAGGCTAAAGAGCACGCTTCATTAGTATTAATTGAATGGCCAGAAAAAATTTCCACTTTATCTTCACCTGATTTACTCATAAGGCTTAGAGCTTTTGACGAAAGTCACGAAGCTTGTCTACAATGTTATTCAGATAAAGCTAAAAAAATCTTACACTGTATGGATGGCTGATGAAACGGTTGATTCGTTTATATTTAATATTATTCCCTTTGTTTGTACACGCAGCGACTTTAAAAGATATAGCGCTTCAAGGTAAAAATCATACTTCTATTATTACGCTTAAGTTTTCTCATCAGATCCCATATAAATATTTTCAGCTTACTAATCCATCTCGTATAGTTTTTGATTTTGACAACATATCTTCGCATGCCCCTCTAAAGTCAAAGAGCTATACTAGACTAATTAAAAGTATTCGATTTGGTCGGCAGCAGAATAATCACTTACGGTTAGTGATTGATGTGAAGCATCGGCTTAATGTGCACGTGACAGGCTTGAAAAAACATAATGATTATATTATTAATGTGCAGCTCAAACATCCTTCTAACCCGAAAACAACTACTCAGAAAAAAATAGCTCAGAAAAATCTCAGAGATGTGATTGTGGTCATTGATCCGGGGCACGGCGGTAAAGATCCTGGAGCAGTTGGTCGGCGTGGTTATTTAGAAAAAAAAATTGTATTACAAATCGCTAAACGTTTACAAAGGGTTATCAATTTAACACCCGGTATGCAAGCAAGGTTAACTCGACGTGGAGATTACTATATTGGTCTACGACAAAGACTGCAGCTTGCCAGAAAGCATAAAGCTGATATTTTTGTTTCTATTCATGCTGATGCGTTTAAGAATCGTACTTCGCAAGGAGTCAGTGTTTTTGCTTTATCACAAAGAGGTGCAACCAGTGAGGCAGCCAGGTGGTTGGCTGAAAAGGAAAACTACTCAGAGCTTGGTGGCGTTGATTTAAGTGGACTAAAAGACGAAAATGGGCTTGTGCGCTCGGTGCTTATTGATTTATCACAAACAGCAACAATTGGAGCTAGTTTAAAGCTTGGGTCGCAGCTTCTAAGATATTTAGATGATTTAGCATCACTTCATCATGATAAAGTTGAGCAAGCTCGCTTTGTGGTTTTAAAGTCACCCGATATTCCTTCGGTTTTGATTGAAACCGGATTTATATCTAATTATCGGGAAGAGGCGCTTTTAGCAAGTCCTTGGTATCAGAATAAACTGGCATCAAAGATTTTAAACGGGTTAAAACACTATTTTAGTCAATATCCACCTCGAGGAACGTATTTTGAGCAAAAACGAAAGCGTTATCGTGTTGCAAAAGGAGATACGCTATCGGTGATTGCTAAAAGAAACCGTTTGACACTAAAAGAGTTGAAGGAATTTAATCGACTGACATCAAATGAGATACGCGTCGGTCAGTTGCTAATGTTGCCAGTTCATTCTTAGGCGGTTACTGATGTCTATTCGCCCCTTATCTATAGAGGTAGCTAACCAAATTGCTGCAGGAGAAGTGATAGAGCGTCCAGCTTCTATCGTTAAAGAACTTATAGAAAATGCAGTTGATGCAAATGCAACAGATATCAAAATAGAGATTTTAAGCGGTGGTCTGAGCTCAATTATTATCTCTGACAATGGAAAGGGGATTGTTTCTGAAGAGTTAAAGCTTGCGGTTATGCCACATGCAACCAGTAAGCTTTCGCATATAGATGATTTATTACACTTATCAAGTTTTGGATTTCGAGGTGAGGCTCTAGCCAGCATTAGTTCGGTTTGTGAGTTTAGCATTCACTCAAAGCCTCTTAGTCAAAAAAATGCCTATACGCTTAGAGTTAATCATGGCAGGGTGGGAGAGATTCAGCCTGGTGCTTATCCAAATGGAACTTGCATAGAGTGCCATAAGTTATTTTATAATGTTCCGGCAAGACGAAAGTTCTTAAAGCAGCCCAAAACTGAGTATCTACATATTGAAACTGTTGTTAAACGTGTGGCTATGGCGCATCCTAATATTAGTTTTACACTAAAGCATAATGATAAAGTTACTTTGTTATTCAAAGCAGGTGATATACAAAATCGTCTCAAACAAATCTTTGGAACACAGTTTTTCAATAAGCAATTAAACATAGATAAGGTTGCATCAGGTCTATCAATAACCGGTGCTATAAGCTCGCCAAATTTTTTACGTGGGCAAAACGATTTACAATATTTATATGTCAATGAACGTATTGTAAGAGATAAACTAGTCAGCCATGTAATTCGCCAATTATATGAACCTCTCCTACATCCTGGCAAAGTTCCGTGCTATTTACTACATGTTTCACTACCGCCTGAGGAAGTTGATGTTAACGTACACCCTGCCAAAAGTGAAGTTAGATTTCAAAAGCCTAAGGAAGTTTATGACTTTATTAAAAGTGCTCTTTTTGATGCAATCAGATGCTATCAGCAGTCGGAGACAATAGAAGAACATAGGCTAGAGAAAAATGAAAAGGCAGGATGCAAGACCACGACAACATCGTATGTGCAAAAATCACTTCATCAGGAATCTATATTTTCTGAAAATGGACAGTGGATAGATTTAGGTAATAAATTGGCTCTGCTTCTTAGTGGAAATCATACGTTCCTTATTCAAGTGGAACAAGCCTATAAACGCTGGGTTTCGGGATTATACCTAAAGGCAGTGAGTGAAAATAAAATCAATAGCCGCCAGGTGCTTGTACCTCTCGTTGTGAACATGAGCGCATCACAGTTAGCGCAGTATCCTTTTCATTTGTCCCAACAATTAGGTTTTGACGTAGAGCAGCTCACTGAAAGCAAGTTGGTCGTAAGAGCCGCACCAACTTTATTACCATATATCAATATTCATGACTATGTTTTATCTTTAAGCTCAGTGCGTACGCTTGATGAAGCAGTTGAGCTAAGCTTATATCATACGGATGTCTCTTTAGAGCTCCTAGATGATGTGGAAAAAAAAGCTTTAATGCAGTTTGTTATTGGACAAAATAATAACTCCAGTGATAGGCGCCTACTTAAAGCTGAAGATTGGTTGGAGTTGATGAATGTCTAACAAAGTTATTTGTATTATGGGGCCAACAGCCTCAGGTAAAACAGCTTTAGCTGAAAAACTCTTTAAAGCACAAGAATCAGAGCTTATTAGTGTTGACTCCTCCCTTGTTTATCAAGGCATGGATATCGGAACAGCTAAGCCAAATTCTGATGAGCTTAAACAGTTTCCGCACCATCTAGTTGATATTTTATCACCTAAAGAAGTATTTTCCGCTTCAATGTTTAGAGAGCAAGCCCTTGGATTATGTCATGACATAATCAAACGTAAAAATATGCCAATTTGTGTTGGTGGAACGATGTTATATTTTAATGCGTTTCAGAAAGGGCTAGATAATTTGCCATCGAGCCAGCCCGAGGTAAGAGCAAAATTATTAGAGAAACTTAAACTCCAAGGGGTAACGTCTTTACATGATGAGCTTAAATCTTGTGACAAAATTGCTGCAAAAAAAATACATGCGCACGATAAACAGCGAGTGTTACGTGCTTTGGAGGTTTTCATCATTAGTGGCAAACCGATTAGTTCTTTTTGGCTGGCCTCAAAGAAACAGCCATCACCATTTGAATTTATTAATATTGGTTTAATGCCAAGTAATAGAGCTAAACTTCATCAATTAATTGAGCAGCGCTTTGATACAATGTTGGAGTTAGGTTTTATTGAAGAAGTTAGACAGCTTATGGCGCAAGGTGTTACCTTAGATATGCCCTCGATGAGAGCAGTTGGTTATCGACAAGTATTTCAATATATCAATGGTGAGTATGATTTTCAGAGTATGCGTGAAAAAGCACTGGCTGCTACACGGCAATTAGCAAAACGTCAAATGACTTGGCTTAGACATTATGAGCCTATACATTTGTTTGAACCATTTGATGGTCAGTTATTGGAGCATGTACTTAAAATGATTTAGTCGTTAACGTCCAACCATCATACTAAAAGGATTTTTATGCTCGCACGTCCCTTAATGCAATTTTCATTATGTGATGAAAAGACTTGTTATAGTGTTGTTGATTTTTCAGTGACAAATTATGCGCTTTGTTCTTTGCATGATTTTAAAGCAACCATATTAACAAATGAAGATCATATTCACAGCTTACTCAATAAAAATGTAACACTTATCATAAAAGAAAGCGGTACTATTTCAGGGATAGTCGTGACGGTTGCTGATTTAGCACAAAGTAATTATAAAGGCTTTCAACTTGTTATGGTACAAGCCGTTAGTACTTTGCGCTTTTATCTACAGTCCGTTATATCGACGTCCTTTTGTGCGTTGACTAAGTCAACATTGCTGATGCACTACTTATCGTCTATGAATTGTCCAAGAGATACTTACGAAATTATATTATTAAGTGATAACCAATCTAAAGAGATTACAGCAGTGAACACCGACTCTTTTAGTATATTTGAGACGATTATATACGATAATGAACTGCTTTATTTTTCAAGAGAAAAAAATAATAAAGAAGTCGTATATATTACAGACAATTTAAATACACTAGAGCAACATTGTCTTAATGATCTAACTGATAAGCCTTTTTTAGTACGTAAAACACAATCATTAGGTATGAAGGAAGTGCTGATCCTTCATTTTAGGAAAGGTCAATTTGACATCGGGGAACAAGTACTATTTCAACAAAAAACTTATACCATAGTAAAAATAGATATGCAGGGAAAGCAATGTATACAGTTGGGGACTAATAGCGAGTCATCAAAGGATAGTTTGAATTTAACCATCACACTTGAAGCCTCTCCATATTTTTTTATAAACAAAAAAGCAATTAGAGTACCGTTATCACTACAAGCTGCGACAGTTGTTGGTGAGCCAGTATCAACAAACTATCTATCAGCTTACAATACAATGTATCGAGTTTGTTATGACTTTTTATATAGTTGTGGCCAATATCAAATAAATGATATTCAAAAGTCTATGCAAGCCTCATCTGCAAAGTTACTAGTAGATTTTAAGTTAAAACCTAAAACCAAAGTGGTCGTGATTTGCGGGACTCATAGGCCATTTATTATGGCCAGCATTCCAGAATATAACTGGGAGAGTAAGTTGCCAATACGAGCAAGCTATCAATTAACTTCATACAACGAAAGCTCTTTGACATTTAATGAGATAGACAAGGAGATAACGCTATCTGCTGCAAATAATGAGCTTAGACTTGCGCTTAGTCCAATAGGTATAACATTTATCAATAAATATGGTGATCTTAGATGGGATGTACAAAATTTACTTGCTTTTCAAATAAGCCAGACAATAACAATTAATGGCTCTCGATTTATATTATCCTCAAGTGGTGATTGCTCTCTTCATGGAGCAGACGCTAGATTCAACCTTTATTGCATGACAGACCTCTCAATACATGCAAAGAATCAATTACAGCTTAAAAGTAAACAAACACTCGCTATTAAATCTAAATATATACGCTATGATGTCTATTCCGCTGAGATGCTAAGTATCAACATTACCATGTCAGGTAAAACCATTATTCAGGGAAAAACAGTGAATCTTGAAACAGAAAGCTTTAGTGTAAGACTAGGGAATAGTTGTTTATGGATTAATCAGTCTGGAGTCTTTATTAAGAGTATCAGTAGTGAGATTCATGGTCCCTTAAAGGTACTTAAAGTGTAATTGAAAGTAGTTGAGCGCGTATTCGATTAATTTAGTTTTAACAGCAATCATTGCAAATAAAAAACACATAAAGATCAAAAAGTTAACCATTGTACTATACTGTAGTTATGTTTATGTCTAAGTGGTTTGAAGTCATATGTTTCAATTGCCTGAAGAACACAAGGTTAGAATAGTCGGTATAAGTGATTCAGAGGTGAGAGCCGCTTTAAATCTCCAGCCCTTGATTGAAGCACATAGAGTATACCGTGAAAATCCGTCTGATATATCTGAGAAGCATTTAGCAAAAGTCCTTAATGCTTATAAAAGTCAGTTTGATTCAATGGGTGGACACTTAATTTGGACAGAAATCGTTAAAGAGCATTTTAAGCTTAGTGATGACGTTATTCATAATGCTCATAGTTGTGTATTACTTGGAGATAGTTTTTTTGAATTGTTTAAAAATAGTATCGATGCTTTTATTCATGCGTATTTAGAGGGACGAATAAATGAGCCCGAGCTATCAGTTTCCGTAAAACTGAATCGGTACACTGAGGAGCTAATTAACTTTACAATTACTGATAATGCTGGTGGTATGCCAGAATCAGTGCTTGATGACACTCAATTACTTATTCAAGATAAAGATAAATTACTTGAAAGTAAAAGACACGCTTCTGATAAGTCTGTCGCTTTTAGTTTTGGTGGCCAGGGCTTGGGCTTGAGGTTACTGATTGCAGGCATGGCTCATGGTCTAAGAACTGAAAGAGGTCGTACTTTGATACCATCGCATCAAATACCCGATGACGATAGTGTAAGTATTCGTTTATATAACAATCCAGATGGAGATGTGCAGGGACTGACTATAGATCTTACTTCTCCGGTAACACCATTAGAAGAGTTGAGTGATGAGCAATTTTTGACCTCTGGGCCGAGTAGTGATAGCGATAGCGATGCTTCTCAAGTGGCTTTTGTACAGATGAGTTCTAGCGTAGCACCCTCTACACTGTTCAGTGCGGAACAGGGCGAGACAGCACTGAAGAGTTTTTCAGAAGATGATATCGCTCGATTACAGTCGAAGTTATCTGGAGTGTTAGAGGAAATACATACCAAAATAGATAAAGCCAAAGACACAAAGAGATTAAAATTAACTGTAAGTGAAATAGCAAAGGTTTATAAAGCTCTTGATGGGCAAGATAATTTGCAAGAAAAAATCATGCAAAATTTAAAGTTACTCACTAAAAGGCGTGTTAAAAAAGCGGTTAAAGAATTGAATGACCAATCAGAGGTTCATCATAGTCAACGTAAGCCAACGGTATAATCATTGATAAACTAAACCCAATGGGTATAGAACCTTTTGATAAAAACTGCGATAATCTGGCCAAAAATGCTTAAGAGAATAAGATGGTTGACTATACTAAGCCTTCAAAGCAGGGTGTTAAGAAAGAGCGTGTTGTCACGATAAATGAACTTCCTTTATGCTGTCCGACTTCCGATATGCCTTTATGGAGTGCGCATCCAAGAGTATTCCTGCCCTTAAAAGAAGAAAAGCGTGTGACTTGTCCTTATTGTAGCGCAGTATACGTATTAAAAGATTAAACCGCTCTTTTTGCCGAGAGCGGTCCATTAATTAAGAATTATTGAGGAAGGTTGCTTTGTTGCTGTGGCGGAACAAATCTGAGTGCCTCACGCATTGAAGTAAGATACTGTAGCTCTAAAACAGACATAGTTGCAAGCATACGCTGTTGAATCATTCGATTTAAGTACATTTGATAATTCATCTCAGCCAGAAGCATAGCCATTTGGCGTTGTACATCTTTTGAGCTAGACTTTTTAAGTTCATCAGCCCATGTTTTTGCATCTTTCCCGCTTGGTTTAATAAAACGTTTAACAGCCATTTCCATTTCTTGGCGCGCTTTAGTTACAGGTAGATCATTACCTTGTAAATCTTTTGAGGTTATTTGTTTACCATCAGCGTCAGTTATAGGTAGTCTATTTGCCAATAGAGAATAAAGATTTGATATACCGACTGAGGCTTGAGCCGCATAGGTGCGTTGTTTTATGAAATACTCATTTAAAGCTTCAGCATCAGCAAATCTTTTACTAAGGTCTCCAGATCCTCCTTTTACTAGGGAGGTTATCGAGTTACGCAAATTGTTGTCTTTTGGTAGGGGGAGAATGGTACCCGATGCATAGCGAATGAACGCATCAGCTTTACGAATTGCACTTTGTCCAAACAAGCCACCATTATAAAGATCATTAAACGCTTGATTTTGTGAGTCATCATTATTTTTCTTATCGAGAAGTATTGGTCCAATCAGTGAATCAAAGCTTAGAGATGGGGCGATTACATCGGCAGTACTAAAGATAGATTGAAGAACTTCTTGGCCGTGTTTACCATCGACATCGATTAGTCCCTGATAATTAATTCCTCCAGCACTTTCTATGACTTGCTCAGGAAATAAGCAAGGAACATCAGTGTCTGGGCATTGGTCCTTCATTTTTGATAAACTTTTAATCCAGTCTTTATCAACATGGTCAACACCACCATCAGGTTGAATGAGTGAAAAGGGTGAGGCTAGGATATTGTAAACGCTTTGCAACGTGGGAAGTTTTTGGTATTCGGGTTGATCTAGAGTTACTTTGACATTGAAAGAGTTATTAATGTCATTGACATCTTGATTACTGATTTCTTTACTAGAAGATTCAGTACTCCCAAAATCTGCATAGACAGTCGTTCCTATTTCCCAGAGTGTTTTTGACTCCCTGGCTGCTTGAAGTATAGGAAGTGGTGCAATGAGAGCTTGAGGTAGCTGATTTTGGATAAAGTTTTTAATTCCACCATTATCGTTATCGTTTGAGCTATTATTTCTACAATTGTTGGATATATCGTCACAGCCTAAAAACTTACCCAAGCCAATTAAACCCTTATAAATATCCTTTAATACATTTGTCTGCATTTCTGAACCATCGGCTGGTAAGGTACCTAGTCCAGAATCTTCAGCAAGAGCGCTATACGGCAAGACACTCAGTATACCTAGTAGAGGTAACATTTTAAGCTTCATTATTTACTCCTCGCCTTCAAGGGCTTTAAGTACTAATTGAAACCTGTCTTCGGAAAAGACACGGCCTAATAAGCGTAAACGCTCAAAAATTATATTTCGTCTTAAAAAGATGCCAGCAGGATCTTCTGTATGTTCACTGGTTTCTTCAGCATGAATCAGCAATCTAGAGGCACTTCCAGGATGAACTGTATCGATTGCCTGTAATAATCTTAATGCGCGACCGGATTTGATATTACAAGCTAAACGTATGAATCCTTCTTCGTGCCCTAGAGCGCCCAAATCAACTTTACCAATATCATCAAGCTCATCTCCTAGCTGCTTAATAGCAGATTCAAGGGATACATCTCCATCAGGCGTCCAATTTTCAACGGCCTCCATAAAGGTAATTACTCGATAAATCATGGGATCTTCGTAGTCTTTCCAATACTGGCTTGTGGCCTCATGAGAGAGATCTGGCATAGTATTTACTCATTTTTAACGTTCTATTAGCTTTCAATAGACTTAGACAAAGTAAGTACTATAGTATATAAAAAAATATGTATGGAAAACCCTAACAGCACAAAGGTTAATTATGAGTAAAGAGGGAAAATCCCAACGGGCAAGTTTTTTTGGTTTCTTTGATGTTAGAGCTTGGTCAAGCTATGACTTGATGAGAGATACGACACTCTATCTATTAAGAGGTGCTAGTAGACTTTTTATCCCAAGAAAAGGTGGGGAGGTTAAAAGTTTAGACAGTGTCATGAAAGAGCTTTCATTATCAGAAGAGCAGATTGAGTCGAAAAAGAAGAGCTTTTTCCGTTTGGCTTTATTGATGGGGCTTGTGTCTTTTTTAACCTTTTTATACACAATGTTTCAGCTGATGTATGCACATTATCACGCCGTACTTCTTAGTAGCGTGGTTTGCCTATTATCTTTGGCCTTAACATTTCGTTATCACTTTTGGTACTTTCAGTTGCAACAGAGGAAATTAGGGTGCACATTTAAGGAGTGGGTGCGTGTGGGTTTGTTAGGGGCGGATAAATGAATAAATTATTTAAAAGACTTTTCCTTATATGTACATTGCTATTACCTGTAGCTGTTTTAGCTGCCGATAGTAACGGCACCTCTATTAGCTCAGCTTTGAATTTTAGGCCTCCAGCAAGTGATCGCTCGGTAATCTTTTTAAGTAATATATTCGGTGTTGTTGATGGTATTTTGGCCGGTACTGGCTCACAAATTATTGGCACAATGTTTGGTGTTTTTAATGCTGCAGTCTTATCTTTAGGCGGAATTATTTTAGTTTACACATTGCTGGTTTCAACGATGAATACCGCTCAGGAAGGGGAGTTTCTTGGGCGACAATGGTCGTCGGTTTGGATTCCGCTACGCTCGGTTTTTGGTATTGGACTGCTGCTCCCTAAGGCCAGCGGCTACTGTATGATGCAAATATTTGTCATGTGGGTGGTCGTACAAGGTGTTGGGGCAGCTGATAAAGTCTGGGGGACGGCCTTAGATTATTTGGGTCGTGGTGGTGTGATCATTCAACCAAATATGGATCCGCAACAGAGCGCAAGATCAGCAAATAACACCATATTTCAAACGGCAGCGGGAATGCTAAGTTCCCAAGTGTGTATGTTAGGTATTGAGCATCAAATTAATGTGATGCGAAAAAATGCAGAAGCAGGCGCGAATAACTTGTGTAGAGAGCGAGGACCATCTTCACCCAATGGTAACCCTGAGCTTTGCAATAAGGCAGTACCAAACTTTATTAATACGGTGAATATTTCTGGTAGCAATGCTGGTAGTAGCGGTAGTCATACTATTTCTCTGCCTAACTTTCCTGCTAGTGAATACCCACTTTACTCAGTATTAAATGGAGTTTGTGGTCAATTAAAGTGGAAAGATGTTGATGTGTCGGCATTGAAAGACGATAGCACAGAAGATAGTGGCGGTTTTCAGTTAAACCAACAGCAACTTGATTTAACACAACAGTCTCGTTCATTAGCATTACAGCAAATGTGGGATAATCTATCGAGCATCGCACAAACAATTGTAGATAATAATCAGAAGTTAAGTTCCTCGGATACAACTTGTGAATCTCTTAATGCAAATGCGTTTTGTAAAAAAAATCCGAATATGCTTCCATTTGGCTCACCGATGACAGCAAATATGAAGCACTGTTCTCGAAATGCAGATGATGGTCCTACGGCCTGCACAAACTGGGCTACAGGAGATGGCGCAACTGCATTATTTACAGGAACTGAGTTGCAAATGGCTGTGACCAGTTATAATGCCATCATGGTGCCTGCACTTAATTTGATGTCACAGGAGGCAAGTAGCGCAAAAAAACTTGACAAAAGTGACTTTGGTCAACAAAGACAATTTATTACACAAGCAAAAAGTCAGGGCTGGATTATGGCCGGTGCTTATTTCTTCAAGTTAGCTATTTTGAATAATAGCTCTCAGGGGAGCCCGACAGATAGTGCGAGCAAGGCTGGTCTTGAGCTCACTTTGGTTAAAGATACAATTACTAGCAAGTTGAAAGGTAATGTATTTGCTAATATTAATATCGATCCAGTGACGCAGTTATTGAATAATGATCCTCCAGCACCAGGTGGCTCTAAACAAAGTAAAATCGTGCCAGATATAACTAAATTACTACAAGGTGGTGGTAGTGTTATTTATGATGATGCGGATGCAACCACCGTTTACGGTTATATTGTTAATTCAGTATTTATGAGATTGCCGGGACAAAATTTTGTTGATGCACCTGAGTTTGTCATGGAGTTCAACTTTGACCCTTCCATGGAGGATAAAAAACTACCTAAATCGTCATTTCATGGTGGATTTTTGAATATCCCTGGAGCGGTGACTTCATTTCTTTATAATTATCTTTTACGTTATGTGATAAACTTGTTTATATCCATTGCAACTCCTTTATTGAGTCAGCTGTTTTATGCAGTAGTGGCGCCTCCACTAATGTTGATGTCTACGGTATTTGCAACGGCAGTCCAGCATATTCAAAATCCAACGGTTAACCCGATTATGGCCTTGGCAGCTATGGGAGGCTCGTTTATTAACGGTACAGTGGACTTTTTTGTAAATTTAGTAGCGATTTATGTACCAGCTTCTGCAATTCCTTATTTGGGCCCTGCATTTTCTAACATGTTACTATTACTGTTGCCACTCATTATGCCGTGGATAATGGTTATGCTTACCGTAGGGGCAACATGCGCATACTATATACCATTTGTACCTTTTCTGCTGTTTACTTTTGGCTCCATTGCTTGGTTAGTGGGGGTGATTGAAGCGATGGTTGCTGCACCCATTGTTGCTCTTGGAGTGACGCATCCAGAGGGACACCAAGCCTTTGGTAAAGGTGATCAGGCCATCATGTTATTGTTGAACGTCTTTCTACGCCCTTCAATGATGATCTTCGGTTATATATTCGGCATCATGATGACCTATGTTGGTGTATGGATTTTAAATAGTGGATTTAGCATGGTGATATCAGATATTCAGGGCTTAAACATAGATGATAGCACCAAGGATAGCAAGGGTGATATATATAGAGGTGCTGGAGCTGCAGTTGCTGCAGCCACTGGCAATATAGCAGCTGCAGGAGCAGCTGTTGCTGGGTCTTTAAGTGGTACAAATAAAATTTACACACAATGGACCGGTACGTTTTTCTACTTCTTCTCTATTTTGATTTATAGCTCAGCTTATATGACGATTGCACAAAAATCTTTCCAGCTTATATTTATGCTTCCTGATAGAATTTTAAGATGGTTATCAGGCGGTGTACAGGAAAGTCTTGGTGGTGAGATTGCTAAATCAATGTCTGACGAAGTACAGCAAGCAGCTAAGCAAGGCGCTGAGGCCACTGCGAAAGGTGTTTCAGGAGCGGCTACTGCTGGTATGAAAATGGCAGGCATCGATCTTAAAGAAAGTGAGGTTTCTAGTAGCGATGAAGGAGAAGGACCAGACGAAAGCGGTGCTGAAGGAAGTGATACTTCTACTTCATCCGACGGAGGGACAGCTGCAGGATAGTGGAAAAATAAAAAAAAGAGGCTTTTAAGCCTCTTTTTTATATTGGATCTACTTACCAAAGTTTCAAAAAATCACCCCTCATGAAGACGCTTTGCACCCAGTGTTACGAGCTCATAGGTGCGTTTATCAATAATACCTGCTTTAAATTTTTCAGTTGCATCAGCCACCATGGTCTGACCTTGCTCACGAACTAAGCGTCTTGTCTCTTGGGTTACCTTATTGGGATCTTGATTTAAGAGAATGTCTCGTATTTTTTCATCAAAAATTAAGTACTCTCTTAGTGCGACACGTTTACCATCAACCGTTGGCACGAGTTTTTGCCAAATACATAAGCGAATGGTTTCTAGTATATCAATAGTACGTCCGGCACGTTCTTCTCCGGTGAATGAATTGACTAACCGACGCATAGTTTCTGCAACACCAGAGGTATGTAAAGTAGTGTATACTGGGTGTCCTGTCAATGCTGCCTCTAAAGCAGCACTAATTGTTTCAACATCTCGACATTCCCCTACTAAAATTAGGCGTGGTTTACGTCGTAAGGCATTACGAATACCTGAGGCAAAACTTGGCAAATGTCTTGGAATTTCAGATTGACTGACACTTGCTGAGATCATTTCTATCTCATCATAAACAAATTCTATAGGTGCCTCGTAGGTCAATACCTTTCTGTTTGATTCTTTTTCCTCAACGAGAGAGCGGATAATAGAAGCAAGTAAAGTTGATTTACCTGAGCCAGTTGCGCCTGTCACAAAAACAATGCCTTCTTGTGGCGCACAAGCATCAATAATATTTTGTGGTAAATCCATTGTTGAGAGTTCAGGTGGTGTTGTAGGGATGGTTCTTAAAGTGATTTGAATACCATCATGACCTTCAACCTGACACCCGGTGGCATTGACACGATAACGATAGCGCTCATTACGGCTAGGCCTAAATTCGTAATGGGTATCGATATCTGTGCCACTTAATAGCTGTGTCGTTGCGTTAGCTCCGTATATGGCATTGATGAGATCGCCAATTTCTGTGTTTGATAAGTTACGATTAGTTATTCTGAGCAATCTTCCATAGACTTCAGCTATGATAGGGCTACCACTTTGTAGGGTAATGTCTGATGCATTCAGTGATTCACAGTGAGCAAGCATCTTATCCATGAAAGTTGGGTTAAATCGAGTCGGCTCATCCGACATCAAGTTCTCATGAGTTTCCTTCTCTTTACTCATATGTTGGCCTATTTAGATGTTTTTTTATTAATGACAGGTTGCCATGCTTTATCGGTCATTGTGAGCTTAGTTGATTTGACCTGTGCTTCTTTATTTCTAAATTGTTGTAATAAATCTCTTTCTCTACCAACAGATGCTCGCCAAGAGCGGCTGTCAGGATTAAGTCCAGGAAGTGCTGATATACGTAAGGTTCTATCATCAATATTAATTTGGTTACTGTCCCCAGTGACACCAAGGTTAGTATGCGCGATAAAGGGTGGACTAATCATATTTTGCGCTAACAGTTTTCGATATCGTATCATGCCAATGTAGTCTTTTCTAAGTCGTGCTAGATTGTCATTAAAAATTACCTCAGCTTGCTCCATCCCACTCTGCCAGCCCTTATGAGTATATTTTTGCCATATACGTTGCTCGGCTTGCGTTTTGGGAAGCACACTTTCATCTGGGACGTCTGGTAAGTGATAATCTAACCAAATATACTGACGCCAATTTGGTGGTGTTGTGACAAATCTTGCTTGCTTGCTAATTTTATAGGTTCTATTTGCGATACGGACTGCTTCAGGTGATGCAAGATTGAGAGTGTTTCTACCTTCTAAGAGCACCGGTGGTAGTACATTGTTTTCGAGCATGATGGCATTAAAATCAAATACTCTATCTAAAGTTCTTCGATGTGAAGCTAAGTAATCATCAATCTCTTTTGCGCGATAAGCAAGGCCCGATTGAGCTCCAAGCGTTAGTCCTGTTTCTTTGAGAGCCTGCAACCGTATGTTCTTAAGTAGCTTTTGCCGATGCTTTGCACCGACAGAAGTGCCCGAAAGAGTGTCAATTGAAGCCAAAGTAGCAGTTGAAACATTACGTTCGGTTGTTACTCCTCCACCACATGCAGAAAGGATAGCTGTGCTTAATATTATTGGAATAAATTTATACCTTGGCATATCTTAGCTCAATAATTTTACTTTTTGGGAAAACTTTTAAGTCAGCTTGATTACCAATTTGATAGTCTACATCTCTTAAAATGTCTGCAAGTGATCTATCGTTTGCTGAAATATTAACTAACACAGGAACAGCGGGGGCGTGTCCTAAGATCCTTGTTTTGTAAAAGCTAGCATTGGCTAGCCTAACGACAAGCTCTTCTACCGGGCCTGACCAGTCTAGTGATGCTCGGGCCTCTAGGTTGTAAGTCGTCACATTGATTAAATTTTTAGGAAATCTTGAGGGCTTACTTTCTTTTTCAATTCTTGCAAGCTCAATTAATGAAGAACTAACCGAATTAGCTGCTTCAGCCAGTTTTATAGATGCATCGTCTGAAGGCGCATTTCGTGGCGGCTTTTTCATCGATAAATGATTTGAAGCACAGCCATAGAGGAAAAGAGAGGTGAATAGCAAAAAAAGGCATTTACGCATCATAGCATCTATATTTATCGTTTTAGTTATTTATCGTCGATTGAATCAAGAAGGCAATACCTTGTCAAGGCAGATTTGCTTTGCTTGTCCTTGAAATTAATATGTTATCAATAATATATACCAGTGTTAAGTCAAAGCTTATATTCTGTAAAGTCCGTAAAACACTTGACTTGCTTTTTTTTCTTTTAAGATAGTTAACTTTAATGCTTCTACGTCAATTTTTTGGTTAGACTCAATATAAAGCAGACAGTTGGGATTTATTTTCGATGTTAAAATATGTAATGTTTCAGTGAGTAAGGAACTATTAAAGGGCGGATCTAGGAATATAAGGTCGAAGGTACTTAAATCATGTTTTTGAATAAAGCTTAATGCACTCTCATGATATAAGGCACAATTTTTGGCTGATAGTGAAAGTGAAGTTTTTTTTAGCATATCAAATACACTTGGGTTCTGTTCAACCAAGGTCACACTTTTAGCACCGCGTGATAGTGCTTCAAAACTTAAAGCGCCAGTGCCTGAAAAAAGCTCTAATGTATGCCAATGATGAATATCAAACTGAATCCAGTTAAAAAGCGTTTCTCTAACTCTATTAGGTGTTGGGCGCAAGGATGCTAATTTGGCAACAGGAATTTTTTTACCTTTGAAAATGCCACCAATAATGCGTATGGACTGAGCGCTCATACTTGTCCAACAGTAATGGTAATAAATGCTTTGGGATGTAGCCAGCGCTTCACTGCATGGTTGATATCGCTGAGAGTTACGGCCTTGATGTTATCAGTGTAGGTATCTAAATAGTCCAAAGGTAACCGATAAAAGCCTATTAAACTGACCATGTTAAGAATATCACGATTGCTAGATAATTTTAGGGGGAAGCTACCCGTTAAATATTTTTTTGCTGCAATGAGCTCTTGTTTTGTTGGGCCTTTAGTGATGTATTGTTTGACGGTTTTATCTGTAACTTCTAAGGCGTTAGTTGTTTGCTGGGATTTAGTCGCTAGAGAGATAATGAAAGGGCCCCGTGCCAAAAGGGGGATAAAAAAGCTACCTACACCATAAGAAAGGCCTCTTTTTTCGCGAATTTCATCAGCGAGCCTTGAGACTAATCCGCCTCCTCCAAGAATGTAGTTGCCGACAATGAGAGGAAAATAGTCTTTGTTATGATAGTCAATGCCCAGTTGCCCAATACGAATGACTGTTTGACTCGATTTAAACGGAACAGCTTTAGTCATTGCTGCAATGGGCGGTACTTTAGGAAGTTTAGTGCTTTTATCGACTATAGCTAAATCACTAGTCAAAAATTCAGCAAGCATTTTTGCTTTTTTAAGCGAGATATCTCCGACAATGACCAGAGCGGATTGATTCGCAGCATAATGCTCCTGGTAAAACCTGTGAACTGTCGCATTTGTTATTTTGTCTAGAGTTTCTAACGTTCCTATACTTGGGTGCCCATAAGGGTGATGAGGATAAAGTGTCTCAAAAAAAGTCTTATTGGCAATTTGCCCAGGTGTATCATTACTGTGTTTGATAGCTGCAATTAACTGTTGTTTTGTTCTCAAGAAGGCACTATTAGGAAATGAAGGTTGCGTAACGATGGTTTTTAATAAGTGTGTTGCTGTATCAAGCGCATGCGCTTCACTTAATGTTCGAAGTGAAATGCTTGCATAATCTTTCTTGACATCACTTGAGTACAGCGCACCTACATCATCGAAGGCAAGGGCAATATCATTAGCGCTTTTGCCGTTGGCTCCTTGATTTAAAAGACTGGCTGTTAAGGTGGCAATACCAAAGTGCTTTTCATCATAGGCAGATCCGGCATGAAACATGATGTTTATATCAACAATAGGTAGATTATGTTTTTCAACAAAATATACATTTGTCTGTTTTGCAGTGGACCATGATTGAATGTTTATTGCAAAGCTATTAAAGGTGACAAGAGAAGTACTTATTGCAGCTAAAAATATGATTAAACGGTTCATTGTGCATTTGCCTTTGGACTTTGTTTCAGTCTCACAACTGTTAGATTATCATCAGTGAAATATGTTTGCGCTACTTTTTGTAGCATTTGGGGCGTTACAGCCTCGATATTTTTTATGTAGTCTGTCGCCACTTTCTGTGGTAGCTGGCTCATGCTTAGTGTACCCATCTCCATGGCTTCAGCGAAAAGTGCGTCTTTTTGAAATATTTTACTGGCAATTAACTGCCGCTTTATACGTGCAAGTAGTGTTTTAGGAACCGGTTTTGATTTTAGCTCTGTTATTTCTTTGTTAATTTCGATTTTTAGTTGGTCAAGTGACGTTTTTTCAGTTGGAACTCCAATAATCATATATGCACTTGCATATCTTGAGTATAGGTCGTACCCGGTACTTATTTGGCTGGCAAGGTGCTTACCTCTGATAAGATGTTGACTAAAACGTGCACTATCACCACCATCTAAAATATAGGCAATTAGCTCGAGAGCAAAAGGTGCTTTATCGTTAGGGTTTGAGCCTAAGCTAGGCGTGTTATAACTCATAGCTAATAGTGGTAGTTTTGTTCTAAGAGATAATTGAAGCGCTCTTAATCCAAAATGTTTGATTTCTTCATTTGGTTTGCGTGGTGCAAGAGATCTAGGCTTTATTTTAGAAAAATATTTTTTAATCTCTAAAAGAGCAAGTTTTGGCTTGATGTTTCCTACAAGCACAATGGTTGCGTTATTGGGACGGTACCAACGCTGATACCAATTTTTTAAATCATTGATGGTCATATGCTCTAAGTCATTCATCCACCCAACAACAGGATGATGATATGGCGAAGCGATATGTGTTAATGCCATCATGCGCTCATAAGCAAGGGCTTGGGGGTTATCCTCAGTTCGCATCCGGCGTTCTTCTTGAACGACTTTAATTTCTTTACGAAACTCATCGGGTGATAATGTTAGATACTCCATTCGATCAGCTTCAAGTTTTAAAAACTCAGGAAGATTACTAGGCGCAATTTTAGCAAAATAGGCAGTGTAATCTCGGGTGGTCATGGCATTTTCTTGACCGCCACGTGCAGCTATTATTTTGGAGTACTCATTCGGGCCGTAGTGTGATGTACCTTTAAACATCATATGCTCGAGGGCATGTGAGATGCCTGTAATGCCATAATGCTCATCGCTACTGCCAACACGATACCATATCATGGCTACAAGCCCTGGACTTTGAACTTCTTTTATCAGTACCTTTAATCCATTATTTAATTCAAACTGTGTTATCGATTTGCTCGATACGCCAGCAGAAACCAGGAGTAACAGGAGGGTTATTGTACAAAACTTTTTCATGACCTATGAGCCAAGACGTCTAAAAGGTGATAGAATTCCATAATTTTGTAATTTTGTATAGATGAGGTTAAAGGTAGCTGTGCTAAGTCTATTTAAGAAAAAGAACGCAAAGCAAGGTGAGCGGTCAGAAAAAGACGAGCATTTATCTGATGAGATAAAAGAGAATAAGCCTTCTGGGCTATTTCAGCGGTTGCGTCAAGGTTTAACAAAAACAAGGAGCCAGCTAGGCGATGGTCTAAGCAAATTGTTGTTGGGTAGAAAACAATTAGATGATGAATTATTTGAAGAAATAGAAACGTTGTTATTATTAGCCGATGTTGGTGTTGATACAACAAAAGAGTTAATTGAATCATTAAGTGGACAATTAAAACGTAAAGAGCTCAAAGATGGTGAGGCCGTTTTATCGACACTAAAAAAAATGCTTATTAATAAGCTTCGCCACTGTGAAGAACCTTTACAAGTACCTCATGATAAAAAGCCTTATGTCATCTTGATGGTAGGCATTAATGGAGCTGGTAAGACAACAACCATTGGTAAGCTTGCGCACCGATTTAAACATGAAGGTAAGCGAGTGATGTTGGCGGCAGGCGACACGTTTAGGGCAGCTGCTTGCGAGCAATTAAAAGCATGGGGCGAACGTCATGACGTTCCTGTTATTTCACAACACACAGGTGCTGATAGTGCCTCAGTTATTTTTGATGCGCTACAGGCAGCTAAGGCTAGGAACGTCGATGTGTTAATTGCAGATACCGCCGGGCGATTGCATACACAAAACCATTTAATGGAGGAGCTAAAAAAAATCAAGCGCGTACTTGCTAAAATTGATGACGAAGCGCCACATGAAACTATGCTCGTTTTAGATGCGAGTATTGGGCAAAATGCAATTAGTCAGGCTAAGGAGTTTCATGAAGCAGTGAGGCTCACAGGTGTTACAATGACAAAACTTGATGGTAGTGCTAAAGGTGGTGTTCTGTTTGCAATCGCAAATGAACTTCAGTTGCCATTTCGATATATTGGCGTCGGTGAGCAATCAGATGATTTAAGACCGTTTCAGGCAGAAGATTTTATTAAAGCATTATTCGACTAATTTTTTTATACGACTCGAAGCGTCCTCATACGCTTGATGACAAAATAGGGTGAAAAGGGATGATCACATTCAAACAAGTGAGCAAACGTTTTTCTAGTGGATACTATGGATTAAGTAATGTATCTTTTTCATTAAAGCCGGGAGAGATGTGTTTTTTAACAGGTCATTCAGGTGCAGGAAAATCAACTTTATTGAAGCTAATTGCCATGATAGATCGCCCCAGTGGTGGGGAGGTGGTTGTC
>JAUICE010000092.1 GCA_030428185.1 Gammaproteobacteria bacterium | reverse complement strand
AACTTCAATAGTACCCGGATTTATAGTAAATCTTCCTTTCTTAATGGATTGATCGATACAAAAAATTTGCTTGCGTTTAGTCGTTTGCTTTATTGAGGTATCAACGATTGTCGTAGGTTTACGTGATTGACAGTCAACAGTCCATAGCGTTAATGTTCCTTGATCTTTTTTCCCTACTATATTATCTAAGCTATAGACTCCAGGAATACCATGATCTTTTTCATGACCATGAACGTAGTATGCAATACGAGAAGAGTAAGCAAAGTCTAAGTCACTAAAATCTCTATTCCATAGTAAGCGTGATAAAGCGCTGGCGCCTTTTTTTGAAGCATCAATAGAATTTTTATTTTTTGAAGGAAAAAGTTCGGGTAATAAATGGATTAAATTTCCTTGATAGAGTTTTTCACAAATTTTTTCGTTAATTTGATCAATACTGCTAGCAATACTATCAGCTGAAGTTCTATCAAAAACAATACCTAATTCTTGTGCTAATTCGACGATTAGATTACAAGCATAGGGCGCGTGGGTAAAAATAGCCAAGCGTTTGTTACGCCATTCACCAGAAAAACTATAGTCGATAGCCTTAATATGTCTATAAAGTGCTTTTTGAACGAGCGTTTTCAGTTTAGTTGCATCAAGTTCATCTTTAATTACATGTTGATTTGCATCACTTTTTTCTAATCGAGAAATTAATGTTTGTAGCGACCGTGTTGTTTCTTGAGCGTTTCCTAAAGTCGATTCATAATGGCTGTGGAAGAAGTTTGTTTGCTCAATATAAGAGAAGAACTCTGTATCATGGTTTGATAAAACGATATTATAGTCTAAGCCTTTCGCATCAATTTCAGCTAAAAGCTTTAAGGTCATAAAATCATTATTACCCCTATCAGCAAATATATCGCCTAAAAAACGGAGTTTGCGATGATCATAAACTTTAAGCGAATCTAAAATAGCATTTAGGTTTTGAAAATCCTTTTCGCTCCATGAGTTAAAGTCTTTGCAGTAAAGAGCTTTGAAGCACTCATAATTTGCAGTGGAAAGCCAAACAGCTTGAACTCGAATAAGTGTATTTAACAGAAAAAGCGCATTTCCATTAATATCACCAATAGTCATTTCACTAGAGTTAGAATCAAGAGTATTAGGATATTGGTTAATATCTACTGGAATATTGACAGCTCGATGATTAAAACGCATAAGCACTCATTTTGTTCAATATTTTTATACCCTAACATAAACTGCACATATAATGCTAATACTTACAATACCCCTGTCCTTCCATAATGCATGTTTTTGAGCCTTGTCAAATCACCAATCTTTGGTATTTTTCTCAATCGGAATGGAATAACCATTCCTCAATTGAAAAATCCAAACCTTGAATATTTGACTGTGCTCAACCTACAAGCTAACTATAAATTTTTATAAACTTTCATAACGTTAGACAAAGAGATTTACCTGTGGATAGAGAGATTAAATTTGAGTAATAACAAAGTCTATTACGATAATTTAATCTCTTTAGACCACAGTAAATATTGAAGTCTAAAAGCACGCATTATGAAAGGATAGGGGTATAGTTAGAAAGGATAAGGAGGTACCTTTTGTTCTTTCAACAATAATCGACTGGTTTTTTATGCGTACTGGTTTGGTCTAAGATAGTAGGAGCGTTAGAATTAACTGAACCAAACACCACTTTTTTTAGACGTGAGTGAGATTGGTTAAGCGCTAAAAAATCTTGCTTAGTCATTTCTAAAGTCTCGTCATTATAGTAGCGTTTTAATAGCCTACAAGCTTTTAGTTTATCCTCCTTAGAAATGCCTAAACGAAATAACCGGTGTGAGTAATCAGGTTGCTGTTGACGAGTTTGTTCATATTGTTCGACTTTTGCTACTTTTGATGCATGATTACGACATAGTTTTTTGATAGCTGATTTAAGCGAGGTCTCTCTAAGAATGCTCATTATCTCAGAGCTATCATCACACGCTTCTTCCAGCGTGTGCATAGATTGCAAAAAGTTACAATCATCTATATGTTTGCTAACAAAATTGATTACCCTCTGACGATGTAGTCTCAGTGTTTCAAACATGGCAAGACTTGACTCTTTATCTTCATCAGGTATTTGCATAATGCAAATTGACTGTTTAATCAGCTCACAAACCGGTTTGTAGTGTACAAAAGGCCCGAGAAAATTATCCAGATAAAAGAAGCATAAGGAGAAGCAACTAAAAGCCTCTTTAATAGATGGCATTTCAGTCTGTAAACGATGCTTCCAAGCATATTGATAGCGATCCTCTAATTTATTTAAAGGATATTGCTGCTCACCTTTTTTAACATTGATATATTGGCAGGCTCTGCTAGTAAAGTTAAGCAGATAAGAAAAAAGTAGTGTATCAAAATGAAGGGGATCTGGATTAAACAGTTCTTCTAGTTGCTCCTGAATAGAGACTCTTTGTCGTTCAATTTTTGGATTGTGTTGAAACATCGTAATACACCATTTTAGTCTTCAATCACTCTTCTTTATTGAGTGATAAAAGCTTCAATTATTCATCAGAGATTAAAAATTAATTGGGATTTTCTAAACTTAAGGTTCCAGAGGTGACATCAAAGGCAAATATTTCTGCATACCTACCCCAATCGATCATGGTTCTTAAGACCCGCTCAGCCTCTTTATCAGAGAGATAGTCGGATAGGGTTTGTAAAAACTGCTCTTCTTTTTCCTTGTGGCCTTTTGATGTATCTAAGGTTTCACGGATCAGTCTTGCCAAAGGCACTTTATTTAATAAGGATGCTGCGAACATTTTTTTTCTAGCTTGAAGATCGGCTTTAGAAAATTCCATTCCTAAAGGGCTCAATTGAATATCACCTTCAGAGACCTTAGCAAAGCCTAAAATTTCTAATGTTTCCATTAATGGGAATAACTCATCGATATCCATCATGAGCTCATCGGCTAGCTCAGGTAGATCGATACGAGCTTCAAATTCAGTCATTGTATCAATAAGACCAGCAAGCTCTGCGGGATCAACGTCAGGAAGACGATAGCCAATAGTAATTTGTTTTTGACGCTGAGTCTGTTTCTTATCTTCTCTTGGACCAGTGGTCATCAGGGTATAAATTTTATCGACTAAACTTCTAAATTCATCTGTATCTGTTGTACGAGGATGTGGCAAAGCAACACTCACTTCTGCGCGAATATAGCCAGGATCAGATCCAAAAATAACAATTCTATCGGCAAGAGCAACCGCTTCTTCGATATTATGAGTAACCAGCAAAATACCATTGGTATTTGTTTTCTTTTCTTGCCATAGATCTAGCAAGTCTGACTTCAAATTTTCAGCCGTAAGCACATCTAGTGCCGAAAATGGTTCATCCATCAGTAAGACATCAGGATTAATGACCAGAGCTCTAGCAAAACCAACACGTTGGCGCATGCCACCAGAAAGCTCTTTGGGATAAGCTGATTCAAACCCGTCAAGACCAATAATATCAATGGCTTTAATCGCTCTTTGGCGACGTTCCTCTTTGCCAACTCCCATGGCTTCTAAGCCGAGCTCAACATTTTCTAAAACAGTAAGCCAGGGCATTAGAGCGAAGGATTGAAAAACCATGGCGATACCTGGAACAGGCTGCATTACAGGTTTTTTTCGATAAAATACTTGCCCAGAAGTTGGTGGAACTAAACCGGCAATAATTCTGAGTAAGGTTGATTTTCCAGATCCAGATTTGCCAAGGAGCGCGACGATTTCACCATCTTTCATGGTAAAGTTGACATCATCAAGCACCAACAAATCCTGCTGCTCTGCTTTTTTAAAGGATTTTTTTAGGGCTTTAATTTCGATTAACGTCTCAGACATTACGATTTTATAACATCATTTTATTTGTCCGTTATCATACCAGCAAAGCAGACTTTTAAGAAACCCTTCCGAAAGTATCTTGTTAATCATTCATTCACGCCCGTGTCCTTTCATAGCGTGAACGGATGAGTAATTTGCGGTAGAATTGCCCTTCGATTTTTTAAGGAGAACAAGCCATGTGGTTTAGAAATGCGACTATCTATCATGTAGAGAATATGCCAAATGATAAGTTATTAGCGGAAGCTTTAATGGAGTACTCGATAAAACCCTGCCCACCACATGCAAGACAAATTTCAGGTTGGCTGGATGTTGTAAATGGTCAAAAAGTATTTTCACAAAATGGCGCAATGCTCTTTTTGTTGGGTAAAGAAGAGCGAATACTGCCTCCAAGTGTGTTAAAGCAGATGGTTTTGCACAAAGTTACTGAAATTGAGGAAAAGGAAAACCGCTCAGTAAGGCGCAGTGAGATGAATCAAATTAAAGAAGAAATGGAATTTTCCCTACTGCCCAAAGCATTTACAATTTTAAAAGAAACCTTTGGATTTTACGATAGCAAGACCAAGCAATTGGTCATTAATACATCTAGTCCGAAAGGGGCAGAAGAATTTTGCTCGATGTTAATTAAAGCACTGAAAACCGTTGAGCTTACGCCACTATCTGTCGATGTGAGTGTTAGTGAAATACTATCGAGTATTGTTATGGGTAAGAGAGGTTTGCCAAAAGCATTCACTTTAGGCGAGCGCTGCGTTTTAGAGTCGCCAGAAAATACCAGTAAGCGATTTAGTTGTAAGGGATATGAGTTGCCTGCTGAGGAAGTAGATGGACTTTTGGCAAAGGGGTTAAAAGTTACAGAGCTCAATGTGACGTTTGAAGATAGAATAAGTTTTTCGCTGACACAAAGCTTAGTCATAAAAGGCATTAAAACGCTAGATACGTTACAAGATGAATTAAAAACATGTCAGAAGTTAGATGATAAAATTGAGGTTCTAGATGCGAGCTTCTTTTTATTAGTATCCGAGCTTGCAAAGTTAATATCATCCATTACGTTTGAATTGCTATCAGAGGATAATATTGAGCCATCGATGGCAGCGATGAGGACAGAGAACCATATCCAAGAAGAAGCCGTTGCCTAATGATATCCCCATGTATCCCACATCTAGTGCTAGTTGTGGGAGGTGCACCATTGAGCGTGTTAGCGAAAGCGCTAAGTTCAATTAATGTAAATGAAACTTAGTTTCAGCGAGCCGATATAAGGGGCGCCATAATAAATGGTTAAAAGCTAATACAAATAAGCACATAAGCGTTGTGCCCAGTGC
>JAUICE010000015.1 GCA_030428185.1 Gammaproteobacteria bacterium | reverse complement strand
GTTTAGGTGTTCTGAGCTGCTTAATATTTTTAGTATTAATTTCTTCAATAATGTAGGCAATAAGATCCTCATCTTCAGCGTACTCATCAAGAAACTGAAGTTCTTCTTTTAGGCGAGTGGATATTGTCTGAGCATCTATGGGCATAGTTTATCTTAATGTTTTTACAGTTATCATTTAGATTAATTATAGCACATAAAGAGCTTTGGATAAACAGTTCTGGCGTCCGTCTTTTTACTTTTAACGATTGAAGCCTAAAATGGTGCAGTATGAAAGATTAGGGGTATACAAATGAAAAAAGCTTGGCTTTGAATAGATACAATGGTAGGCTTTGCTCAGCAAGCACTTAGCCATATAAGTGAAATGCTTGGGAATTGATCTTGTTGAAACTTAACGACATTTGACAAGTCGAGTGTTTGACTGAAGAATATATGCAACTATTTTAAGTGCAAACGAGTTAAGGTGGCCTTATTGGTCCCTTCGCGGCGATAGATTGTGAACCCCGTCAGGTCCGGAAGGAAGCAGCGGTAGCAGTTGATTCGGGCGCCGAAGTGTGGCTTTTAAGGCTGCCGCCTAAGTTGGATTCCACGATGACATATCAGGTGTTAGCCAGGAAGTGGCGACCCCAAACCTTTAGTGCTTTAGTCGGTCAAGAGCATGTAGTTCAAGCATTATCTAATGCATTCGATACCAAACGAATTCATCAAGCTTATTTGTTTACAGGTACACGAGGTGTCGGTAAGACAACTTTAGCGCGGATTATTGCCAAGGCGCTTAATTGTGAGCAAGGCGTGACAAGCAAACCTTGTTTAAGTTGTGATGCGTGCTGTGCAATAGAAAGCGGATCTTTTATTGACTTAATTGAAATTGATGCAGCGTCTCGCACTAAAGTCGAAGATACACGAGAAATGCTCGATAATGTGATGTATCGTCCGACCGTTGGTCGATACAAGGTATATCTAATCGATGAAGTTCACATGTTATCAGGGCATAGCTTTAATGCCTTGCTGAAAACATTAGAAGAGCCTCCTCCTCATGTTGTCTTCATTCTAGCCACGACAGATGCACATAAAATTCCTATGACCGTGCTCTCTCGATGCTTGAAGTTTACACTGAAACACTTACTTGTATCGCAAATTGTTGAGCATTTAAAAACGGTTTGTGATAAGGAGCATGTTGCCTTTGATGAGACCTCATTAGTGTTACTGGCAACTGCAGCAGCTGGAAGCATGCGTGATGCTTTAAGTCTTTTAGATCAAGCCATTGCCTATTGCCCTAAAGGATTAAACGCGCAGTCTATTCGACAAATGTTTGGATTTGCTGATGATGCAGTGACAAAAAAGTTGCTTTATCTACTATATGCAAATGAAGGTAATGGGTTACTTGACCTAGTTGAGCGTATTGCTTTAGAAGGTGTGGACTTTGAGAGTTTACTTGATGATGTTATCGACAATCTTTATCAAATAAGCAAGTTGCAATGTGTAGACTCATCAAAATGTTCTTTAAAAGATGAGCGACTCTATGAGCTAGCCAAGCTATTTGAGCCTACTGAAATACAGCTTTACTATGATATTGCTGTTAAAGGGCGTGCAGAGATGGGCATGCTTCCTAATTTAAAGCGAAGCTTTTCTATGTTGATGTTAAGAATGCTCGCCTTTCACCCAGATAGTGATATAGCGCATGAACAAAAGATGAGCGCCTTGAGTTCAGGTAAAGAAAAAGACTCATCAGCATCGATCACAGTTACTAAAGAGCATACTAGGCTTTTGGAGCAAGAAATAGAGAAGCCACCTGGTGTGAAAGTGGATGTCGTTATGCAACCGAAAGCTCAAGAAATCATGCCTGAAGAGTCCCGCCATGAGCTTAAAACGTTAACGGCAGATGATTGGCATCATATTGTGACATCATTAAATTTAAGCGGTATGGCCAAGACGGTGTTTAATCACTCGGTAGTATTAGAGCATACAGAGGACTCAGTGACTTTGGGTTTAGAGAACACTTATGAGACTTTTTTAACAAAGCCCATTAAAGAGCGTTTGATTAAGGCGTTAAGTGATTATTACAAGCGTCCCATAAAATTACACTTCAATACACAAAAAAAAGCAGATAGTAAAACACCAGCGCAGATAACCGATAATCATAAAAAACAGCAGGTTGAAGCGGTAAAATCGTCGCTAGAGCATGATGAAACGCTACAAGATATTATTAAAACCTTTGATGCAACCATTGATGAGTCTTCACTGATTTTAACAGAAGATGAGCCTTAGGTTCTAAGCCGAAGCAATTAACGGTATAATCTAATAAATTTTTTAGCAATATGAGAGAAAAGTAATGGTCGATATGAATCAGAATTTAAATAATTTAATGAAAGAAGCGCAAAAAATGCAGCAAAAAATGCAGGATGCGCAAAAAGAGCTAACTAACATGTCGGTTGTTGGTGAGTCTGGCGGTGGCTTAGTTAAAATAGAAATGAACGGTCGTCACGATGCTAAAAGCTGTAAAATCAACAAAAATTTAATGGAAGAAGATGTTGATATGATTGAGGATTTAGTCGTTGCTGCAATTAACGACGCTGTACAAAAAATCGAGAAAGAATCTAAAGAGAAAATCAGTCAATTAACATCAGGATTAAATTTACCAACAGACTTTGGTACTGATGGGAATGAGTGATAATGACGATAGCGTTATTAGAACTTTAATTGATTCTCTGACTTGTTTGCCGGGCGTGGGCCCGCGTACGGCAAGTCGTATGGCGTATCACTTATTGATGCGTCATCGCCAACAGGGCTTACAATTGGCTGTGGATTTAAAAAATGCCATGGAGGCTGTTGTTCATTGTAAGAGCTGTCATAATCTAGCTTCATCTGAGCTCTGTGGTATTTGTCTTAATAAGAAACGACATACACATGAGCTTTGTATTGTAGAGTTGCCGAGTGATGTGTTGGCTATTGAGCAGTCTGGTGTTTATCGTGGCCAGTATTTTGTATTGATGGGCCATTTATCACCCCTTGATGGAATCGGTCCAGAGCAGCTGGGTATAGAAAAATTATTGAGTAAATTCCCTGGTGATATTCGAGAGGTTATTTTTGCCATTAACCCAACGGCTGAGGGAGAGGCAACGCGATTTTATATTACAGAGAAACTTAAATGTTACGATTTAATCTTATCTGAGCTCGCAAGCGGTATTCCTGTAGGTAGTGATTTGTCGTTTATGAATACCAGCACTATTGGTAATGCGCTAACCAAGAGGCGAGCTTTAGAGCCGCTTAACGGATTTAAAACCAAGCGCGCTCAATAAAAACGCGTTGATAATGCTCATCATTAGTAGAAAAAATTTCCCATAAACCTTTGCAACGATAAAACGCACCCACTAAGTACTCACCATTATTACAGCGATATTTCTTTTTTTCACCAGAGGTATTAACTTCTTCCGGTTTTAATCGTATGCAGCGGGCTCCGTTTGTGAGCTCAACAGTCCATGGTGAACTTTTTGACATATCAAGGCTTTCTCTATCTGTGAGGAGTAAGTGGTGAATAGAGATGGCTGTTGCAGTTTGACCCCATGGAGAGGTGGGGCAGATAAGCCTATCACGATTTTGATACTTTTGTACGAAGCAGGGATCAAAGACCTTTTGAGCAGTTTCGCAGCGCCAAGCATCAACGCGAGCAGTTAAAGTTGAGCCCTTTTTACAGACACCCTCTATAGATTCGGTGATTTTAGGTGTTTTTTGTAGAGGTGCATCTATAAATGGTGAGTAGCGCCTTGAGTCAGTAAAATGATAAGCCCATGAGTGACTGAAGAGTATAAAGTTGAAGGTGAGTGCGAAAAAAACTTTAGCATATTTGGTCATATTGGTCCTGAGTGCGTTTTAAAAAATAATATACTTATACCTAAGATTAGTGATTTGACAAAGCTCAAAAACATGCATTATGAAAGGATATCTGGGGCATAATCATTGGTTTTGTCGCCGAATGAGTATATCATAATCCCCTTTTTAGTATGCGGCAATGGCGCGGTATCAAGAGGTATTTATGACTCAAGACTATTCAGTTTCAGCATTACTAGCTGGGAAAGCTAAAGAAGGTGATAGTGTCAGTGTTCGTGGTTGGGTGAAAACACGCCGTGACTCTAAGGCAGGCCTTTCTTTTATTCATGTAAGTGATGGATCTCATATTACACCCATGCAAGTTGTTGCGCCTAATAGTTTAGAAAATTATGAACGTGATGTGCAGCGCTTATCAGCGGGGTGTGCAATTGTGGCTAGTGGACGCCTGGTGAAGTCTCAGGGAAAGGGACAGACTTTTGAAATTGAGGCGGCTGATATTGATGTGATAGGTTGGGTGGATTCTCCTGAGACATATCCGATACAAGCTAAGCGCCACACTATGGAGTTTTTACGTGATGTGGCTCATCTTAGGATGCGCACCAATACGATTGCGGCGGTAACTAGAATGCGCCATCGGTTAACCCAGGCCATCCATCGATTTTTAGATGATAGAGGTTTTTACTGGGTCAATACACCAATTATTACATCTAGTGACTGTGAGGGGGCGGGTGAGTTGCTTCGTGTGAGCACATTGGATTTACAAAACCTACCTAAAACTTTAGATGGTAAAGTTGATTTTAATCAGGACTTTTTTGGTAAAGAAGCGTTTTTGACTGTTTCAGGTCAGCTCAATGTTGAGAGTTATTGTATGGGCATGAGTAAAGTCTATACGTTTGGCCCGACATTTCGTGCAGAAAACTCGCATACTAGCCGCCACTTAGCAGAATTTTGGATGGTGGAGCCAGAAATTGCTTTTGCCAACCTAGAGGACGTGTGTCAACTGTCTCAAGAAATGCTACAGAGCGTGATAAAAGACATACTAGAAAAATGCCCGGATGATTTAAACTTTTTTAACCGCTTTATAGATAAAACTTGTTTGCAACGGTTAGAGAAACTGGCGAATGCGCCATTTGAAGTCATCGATTATAGTGATGCGATTAAACGCTTGGAGCAGTCATCTAAAAAGTTTGAATTCCCAGTGCAGTGGGGTTTAGATTTACAGTCAGAGCATGAGCGTTACTTGAGTGAAGATGTGTTTAAGTGTCCGGTCGTTGTCACGAATTATCCTAAAGACATTAAAAGTTTTTATATGCGACTAAATGATGATGGTAAAACAGTTGCGGCTATGGATGTTTTGGTGCCAGGTATGGGCGAGTTGATTGGTGGTAGTCAACGTGAAGAGCGCCTTGATATATTAGACGCCAGAATGGATGCGTGTGGTATCGATAAGGAGCAATATGCTTGGTACCGTGATTTACGTCGTTATGGCAGTGTGCCACATGCTGGATTTGGCATGGGTTTTGAGCGACTAATTAGCTATGTAACAGGGCTTAGCAATGTTCGCGATGTGATACCGTTTCCGCGCACAGCAGGTCATGCGGCTTATTGATATGTCTCACCAGGTTTACTGGTGAACTCAATATATTTACTGCTCTTTAAATTTATGCAAACACAAGCCCACTACATATAAAATAACTAACACAGCGAGAAAGCTGCCTAGTGTTACAAGCATTGCGGTTAGGTGATCAAACATTGTCAGTGCACTCATCACCATCACCAGTAAACAGGCACCACCCATATTAATAAAACTCATCACGCTAGAGGCGCTGGCTCTGTCTTCTTCGTGTGATTGCGTTGCCAAGAATGATGCTGCTGGAAAAAAGATACTGGCAATGGCAAAAGTAAACATTGAGGTAATGAAAAAGAGCAGTGGATAATAATATTTAGTAATATCAATCCAGGTAAATATCAGCAAGCATAGGGCTGTTGCAATAAACCCAAGCATAATCACTCGGATGGGCTCTAAGTGCTTTAGGAGTTTTTTGGCAAGTAAGGCACCTGAGCACATACCAATTAAGTTAAAACCGTTCCAAATTCCATACGCGCTTGCAGTTAAATGTAACTTATTTATCGCCACTAAAGGTGCGGCAGTTGTATAACAATAGTTAATGCCTGAGGTTAGCGCGAGTACTAGTGAAAAGTAGATTAGCGTTGGATTTTTTAGAGCATTTTTATATCCATTAATGATGATTTTGGGGCGCAAAGGAATGAGTGACTGGTTAGGCTCTATAAAAGCATAGGTCATTAAAAACATCATGACAGCGTGTATGAGTAATATATAAAGGCTTGCTTGTAGTCCAAAATATTCGATGAGAAATCCACCACAAAACACAGCAATTCCTACGCCCAATGTAAATGATAAAACGGCATAAGAGAGCATGGATTTTGCTTCTTCTGATGAGAAGTATTCGCGGATCAATATAAACGTACACACGAGGCCAGCAGAAGCGCCGAAAGCAGTCGCCACACGACCTAGCAATAGTAGATGAAAGCTATGTGTTAAGGTTGCAAGAAAAAGCAATCCTACACCGAGAATGTTGATAACAAATCCTATTCGAAGGGATTTAAGACGCCCAAAACTATTTGCAATGGGACCATAAATGAGTTGTCCTACCACATAGCCAATGAGAAAAAAGCTCATAATCTGCTGTACCAAAGTAGATGACACACTAAATTGTGTTTTTATCGCTGGTAACATGGGTGAAAAGAAAGCGCTTGAAAAGCTTGCAGCTGAAATAAAACTTAATAACATGATTTTTTTTATGTTATTCATATGCACTTATTTACAATATTAGATGTTGTATATGACATCATAGTTTGATTGATATGTATACCCAAGTTGCTTGGGAAATGTATTCCATGGTGGTATTATGCGGCATGTCTACCTTTTAGCGCTCAGTTCATATAATTCTGATGTATTCTACTGATGTCTAAAAAGTGTTTGCTTTTAACTAAGCATGCCAATACTCTAAATTTTGGAGTATGACGACTTAAATGGTTTAGGTCCTTTAATGCAATGTTAATGAATTAAATATACCAAGAGCGATGCACATATTGCCTGTTTTTAAGGGTAAGGATCTGTGTCGCATCAATTTATTCAAGAGATTTACCATGCATATAGACGAAATACCGTAAAACTACTGAGTGGTTAATATGAATTTCAGCTATAAGATGTGTGGTTGAATTGATAACCATGGAGAAATAACGTTGATTACTGTAAATCCAATAAAACTTAGCGACGCACAGCTATCATGTCTCAAGCCTGGTGATTTACATGATATATTCAATGCTGAGATGAAGTCTTACAAGGTTAAAAACTTGTTAATAACCTTAGCAGTTTCGCCTTGTTGTTTTCCTGTACAACTCGGTTTATTAGCAAAGTTTCGGATGACAAAAAAAGATCGTAAAACGCTTAAGGATTTAAGGGATGCGCGAAAAGCATTTGATAAATTTGTTTCTGATAGTCATGTTCCAGTTGGCCAAGAACGAGAGTTTTGTACTCAGGAGTTAGAAAAAATTAATGCGTTGTTGCAGCAAACTGCTGACAAAATATATAACTTGTCTCCCTATGAGGAAATAACAGGTTATAGTGACATGGAGCGTATCGGTGAACATATCAAGCTTAAGGTAAGACGTCTCATTTTTAAAAGGGCAAACGAGCAGCGGCAAGCTGAAGAAGAAGTTAATAATGAGGAAGAAGTAGAGCAGGCACTTAAAGTTTAGCTGTAATCATCTACTGATGATAGGCGGCTATTTTTATTTCTATTGGGTCTGTTTATAGGTGGGAGCATTGACTTACGCCAGTTAATATAACCAAATATGGCAACACCTAAATATATGGTCATTAAAAGACTGTGATAAGGTATGGCTTTGTTTATATAAAGCCATACATACACGCTATCGACAATAAACCACAGAAGCCAACACTCGATAATCTTTTTACCAATCATCCATTGGCCAATTAAGCTAAATACTGCAGTTGTCGCATCAATATATGGAATTGTAGAGTGTGTTTGCGACTTTAATAGAAATCCTAAAATCAAACTGAGACTAATGCCTAGTATAAAAAGTGATAATATCTCATGTCGTTTAATATGTCGTATATAAACACCATGATGCTTGGGTCCACCTTTTAACCATAAGTACCATCCATAAAAGATAAGTCCAAAGTAGATGAGTTCAAGTCCCGCATCAGCATAAATACCTTGATATGCATAAAGGTAACCATTGATGCTAGCGGCAGCAAAGCCAAGAGGCCAAGCGATCATTTGCTCCTTGGTAAAGGCAAGTGTTGATGCCAGTGAAAGACAGGCACCAATAAAATCTAACGATACTGTTATCATGTGATAAGTGGTGTATTTTGCGCAAATAGTGGATAAAATCAGCACATAAATTACGATAGTTTATTTTGTATTGTCAAATAATTTTTTATTTATTAGCAATGGCGGTATGATAAAGTTTGATATTAATAATGAGCGTTTATTTAAGAGGAACCTGAAGATGTATCAGCGCATTTTGTTTGCAACAGATTTTGATGAAGTAGGTATAAAGGCAGCACATAAAGCAAAAAAAATTGCTCTAGAAAATAGTGCTGAACTACATTTAGTACATGTTATTGAGCCTATTCCAGCATATGCATATCCAGGATTCGCAGGTTTCTCAGATGTTGAGTCGTCAATTAAAAAGCAAGCCAAAGAGGAGCTATCTAAGTTAGCAGACGACTTGAAATTAGAAAAAACAATGACACATCTTGAATTTGGTTCAACAAAGCATGAAGTGTTACGAGTGGCAAAGGAATTAAAGATTGATTTGATTGTTGCTGGAAGTCACGGTAAGCACGGGCTGGCACTGCTTTTAGGATCAACGGCTAATGCCATTTTACATGGTGCAGAGTGTGATGTGTTGATTGTGCGTAATGTTTAAATAATAAATAGAAAGCGTTATTGATACTCATAATGCTTTTAAACTAAAAATAAAAGGATTTTATGCTGGACTTATTGCAAACAACAAGCGCAGCCACAATTGGTGTTGAAATTGGATCTTCATCAATAAGGGTATTGGAGCTAGATAAAAAAGATGGCCAGTATAGAGTAACAGCCTTTGGTTCTCAGAGGCTGCCTGAGGGCGTATTTCAAGGACAGCATATCGCAGATATTCATAAACTTTCCTTTGCAATCCGTGAGGCATATATAGAATCTGGGGCCAAGTCAAAGAGTGTTGTGATTGCTATTCCTGATGTTTCTGTCATTACTAAAATCATACAGCTTGAACACAGGCTTTCAGAGAGTGAGCGTGAAGAGTTAGTTTATCTTGAAGCCGATAAGCATATTCCTTACCCCATCAATGAAGTTAGTATCGACTATGAAGTTTTGGGTCAGCCTAAAGGCAATAGCAAGCGTGATAATGTCTTAATTGTTGCAACGCGTGCCGAAGTGGTGAGTCAGCTTGTTGAATTATTAAAAGAAAGTGACTTACAGGCAAAAGTAATTGATGTGGAGTCCTTCGCAGTAGAGCGAGCATGCTCTATTTTTGATAAAAAAATCATAGATAAAAGTAAAGACAATCGTATTGGTATTTTTGATATTGGTCGTTTGTATACGAAATTGTTTGTTATTGAACATGGACGGGCTGTTTTTGCTAAGCAAGAGGCTTTTGGAACAAAAAAATTATTGGAATCTTTATCGGAGCGCTATCGGTTACCCATAGATAAAGTTGATACTTTGTATAAGCGCAAAGGACTACCAAAAGAAGCCCTAGAAGAGGTAATTATACCGTTTAAAGGTACAGTAATTACACAAATTAAACGTGCACTTCACTTATATTATTCAACAACAGAGGAAAATAACCTCGATAAAATATTGCTCTTTGGTGAAATTTGCATGTTGGATGATATGGATAAAGAGGTGACGGCGGGCACAGGGATCCCAGCACTAACGATTAATCTTTTAGATACGCTTTCTGTATATAGAAAAGTAAATACCAAGCAGTTAGAGCTTGAAAAAAACTCATTATTGTTGGCGACAGGGCTTGCGCTAAGAAAATTTGAGATAGCATCATGACAACGATAAATTTATTACCTTGGAGGGAGCAGGCTAGAGAAAGGGCTAAGCGTCTGTTTTTAATCGGACTCATTGTCAGATTGGTTAGCTCTTTGGCGATCGTTATTTTTGTTTATTATTTGCTTTCTGAAAAAATATCGCAACACACGTTGCGTAATCAGATGATTCAGCAAGAAATCACACGATACGATAGAGAGATAAGAGAAATAAAAAAAATTAAGATGATGCGTGAGTCATTGATTGTTCGTATGAAGATTATTCAACAGCTGCAAGAGAACCGCCCAGAGATAGTCCATTTTTTCTATGAGTTAACAAAGGTCTTACCGGAGAGTATCTATTTAACGCAGTTGATTCGTACCAATGATTCAGTCATGTTGATCGGTCATGCTGATACCAATAGTAGTGTCTCACTATTGATGCAGAATATTGAAAAAAATCACTGGGTCAACAAACCTATTTTAGAGGAAGTTGAAGAAGTCACGGATAAAAAGAAAAATTTATATAATCAATTTCGTTTAAAGTTATTACTTAAACCAAAAAATAAATTACAAGAGATGATATTAACATTATGAACAATATCGATTTAAACGATATTACGTTAGAAAATATTGCAGATTGGCCACCAATAGTAAAAGCAATACTGATGTGGGTGGTTATTTTTTTGGTATTGGCATTAGGATATTTTTTTAGTTTTAAGAGTCAAATGGAGGAGTTAGAAGCATTAAAGCGCTCTGAGAAAGATTTATTAATGCGTATGGAGAGTAAGCAACAACAAGCGGTGAACTTACATAATTATCGTAAGCAGTTTCAAAGGATGAAGCTAGAGTTTGGAGTGTTATTACAGCAATTACCCGCAAAGGCAGAAATTCCTGAACTGTTAGAAGAAATTTCAAGAACAGGAATAAAAGATGGCCTGAAGTTTCATCTATTTGATCCCATGCCAGAAGTAAGTCATGATTTTTATGTGGAGGTTCCAATTGCAATAACCATAGATGGTACTTATGAGCAAATAGCTAAGTTTATTAGTGATGTCGCGAGTATGAAGCGTATTGTCACTTTGCATGATTTCACAATAAGAGTGCCAGAAGAAAAAGATATACGTAAGAAACCGATGCGAAAGATAAATGGTAGATATCCTCTTATTATGAACTTAACGGCAAAGATATATCGTTATAAAGCTTTTTCACCAGATCAAGCTAAAGGGAAGAAAGCGCGGCGTAAATTAAAAAGTAAAAGTAGGCGGAAGTAACGGTCATGTGTAAGGGATTACAGCTTGTGATGTTTTTTTCATTTTTGATGCTATCAGCGTGTACTAAAGATGCTGATCATAGTGATTTGCATAAAAAAATGAATGAAATACGTGCGCGTAAAGGGCGTCCAATCCCTGATATTCCTCAATATCAAGTGACCAAAAGGTATATTTATCCAATGTCTCAGTCTAACCGTGATCCTTTTTACTCTGCTTTTCAAAGAAAGCGGGATGAATTGGCAGAGAGGAAAGCATCAGTTGGAGCCCCTGACTTTAGTCGCCCTAAGCAAGCCTTAGAACAGTTTCCTTTAGATGGTTTAAAAATGGTGGGGCACTTAAAGCAAGATGGCAGGCTTTGGGCACTAGTTCAAGCACCAGATTCGATTATTTATCGAGTGACTATTGGTTCATATATGGGGAAACACTTTGGACGAGTGTATTCTATTCATGAGAATTATATTGGGTTAGTAGAAACCATTAAAGAAGGTAATAAATGGAAAAAGCGTAAGATTAAGTTAGAATTGGGTAAGGATAAGATTGATGGTTAACTTTTTGGGTTTATTTGTAAAATGTCGGTGATACATAGTTTGCTGAGTAGCTACTATCATCATGATTAAATATTTTCCTACTTTAACCTAAATGGTTTCTATAAATTTTGTAAGGGCTTTCTGTGGGATGAAAACGGATGTGTGTTTATTACGAATTGGAGAAGTTGCTTGGTTAGCATAATCAGAGTGCAGATATTAGTGATGTTGCTGTTTGCGGTAACGATTGCTAGCGCTTTAGAAAAATCAACGGGTTTAGTTGGCATCAAAGTATTACCATTGCCAGATAGCCGCGTTCGGATGTTGTTTCAGTTTGATGCTTCTCTAAGAGAAAAACCAACCGCTTTTACGATGAATTTTCCAGCAAAGCTTGTTTTAGATTTTAAGCAAATTAAAAACGAAATGCCGCAAGATAAGTCACGGCAAACAGTTAGTGTTGGTGCATTAAAAAGTTTTACAGTCGTTGAAGCAGATAAACGGTTACGTGCTATTTTAGATTTATCACAAGTTGTTGCATATAAGATGCAGATTCAAGGGAAAAACTTAAGTCTGACCTTAGAAGGGCCTTTTAAGCAAAGCTTTTATCGTAGCAAAGAGGTTTTTTATGCCAATCATCAGCAAACAAAAGCAAAACATCGCATTAATGATGTGGATTTTAGAGGTAGTGGAAAAAATGCAGGAAAATTAATCCTACGTATTTCTGATCCAAATATGAATGTTGATGTCAATCAGCGCGGTGCTAAGGTATATGTAAAGCTATTTAATACTAAAATTCCTGGTCATTTAATCAGGCGACTGGATGTGGGTGATTTTCATACACCAGCAAAAACGGTTGATAGTTATCAAAAAGGGAAGAATGCACAGTTTGTTATATCAACCAAAGGTGATTTTGGGCATTTTGCCTATCAGGTTGATAAGGATTTTGTCGTTGAGGTGTTTCCATTGACACCTGAAGAAATTACTCGTGCGAAGTTAAAAAAAGAAGTATTCACCGGTAAACGTATTTCACTGAACTTCCAAAATATATCCGTAAGAGCTGTTTTACAGCTACTTGCTGATTTTACTAAGAAGAACTTAGTGGTTAGCGACGGAGTAACAGGAAATATTACTCTAAGATTAAGCCAAATACCTTGGGATCAAGCGCTCAGTATTATTCTGAAAACTAGAGGGTTAGTGAAGCGTCAAATGGGAGAGGTGATGCTTATCGCGCCTTCTTCAGAAATCACATCAAGAGAGAAGCAAGAGTTAGCACAAATTCAGCAATCTAAAGCACTTTCACCTTTACTTTCAGAGTTGATACAGATAAATTACGCCAAAGCCTCTGATATTGCCGCTTTAATTAATAATAAAGCGAATAGCATGCTGTCTAAGCGCGGTAGGCTAAGCGTTGATGCTCGAACCAATAGTATCTGGCTACAGGATACGGCAATTAACCTCGATGAAGTTAAGGATTTAATTGTTAAACTTGATGTGCCAGTAAGGCAGGTGCTGATTGAGGCGCGCATTGTCATTGTGAATAAGGATATAGAAGAAAATCTCGGTATTCGTTGGGGATTTTCAAGACCAACTTCTGTGAGTGGTACGCTAGAAGGGGCAAATGCAATGCAGGGCGGAACGGCTGCAGCAGATGTGCCATTGTCACAAAGACTCAATGTAGACTTGGCAGCGCCATTAACAACAGGCACTGCAGCTACCTTTGGTCTTGCTCTGGCTCAGCTAGGGGAGGGAGTTTTATTAGATTTAGAGCTTTCGGCCCTTGAAAGTGAAGGCAAAGGTGAGGTAATCTCAAGCCCCAGGCTTATTACTGCAAACCAACAGGCAGCAAGTATTGAAGCAGGGGAGGAAATTCCTTATCAGGAAGCTGCCTCAAGTGGTGCAACGACAATTGCATTTAAAAAGGCGGTGTTAAGTTTGATGGTGACCCCTCAAATTACGCCTGATAATAAGATAATACTTGATCTTGCGGTAAATCAAGATCAGCCTAGTGCTCAGCGCTTTAATGGTGTACCGGCTATTTTGACCAAGCAAATTGAAACGAATGTGCTTGTGAATAATGGTCAGACCATTGTGTTGGGTGGGATTTATAAACAAGATACAAAGGAAGCGGTAAATAGGATTCCCTTTTTGGGAAGTCTTCCAATTGTTGGTGCGTTGTTTAGAAATAAGCAAAACGTTGTAAAACGCGAGGAATTATTGATATTTATTACACCAAAGATAATTCGACACTCGTTTATGACAAGTTAAGGTAATTTGACCGAAATGAGTATAATGAAAGTTCGAAACATTTTTTTAATTGGGCCTATGGGTGCGGGTAAAAGTACGATAGGTAGGGCGTTAGCAAAAGAGCTAAAGTTGGATTTTTTTGATTCAGACGAAGTGATTGAGCAGCGTGCTGGGGCTGATATTTCTTGGATATTTGATATTGAAGGGGAAGAAGGCTTTCGAAAGCGTGAAATCAAAGTCATTGATGAGTTGACTCAAAAAAATAATATAGTTCTGGCTACAGGTGGTGGTGTGATCATGTCATCAGAGAACCGTGCTGTACTAGCAGCTAGGGGAACGGTCATCTATCTCAAAACCTCACTTGAGCAACAGTACGAGCGTACGAAAAGGGACACAAAGCGTCCTTTGCTACAAACGGAAGATTTAGAATCACGTTTGGTAGAACTGCGAGATGAGCGGCAACCTCACTATGAAGATCTAGCAGATGTTAGCTTTGAGACTGATAAATTAACAGTAAAATCTGTATCAAACAACATCATCAAATATCTCTACGGAGATGAGTGACGAAAGTAGCATTTGTTGGGTGTCGATAGCTAGTGGTGCTCGATACCCAATTTCAGTTTCTCCTTCTTTTTCTGTTCCTTATCAAGCTTTAGGGATGAGACGTATCTCAAAAGCTTTGATTGTCACTGATAGTACTGTTCGTAGTCTTCACGCAGCAACACTTTCTAGTGCATTAGCGCCTACTAAGCTTTCTTTTATTGAGCTATCTTCAGGAGAAGCAAATAAGACATTTAGCCAAGTCCAACGGATCATAGATAAGCTAATAGACGAAAACTTTCATCGGGATGATACGCTTATTGCCTTTGGTGGTGGAGTAACTGGAGATATTTCTGGCCTTGCGGCTAACTTATATCAAAGAGGAATGAACTTTTGGCAGTTCCCAACAACTTTATTGGCACAAGTAGATGCGGCAGTAGGTGGAAAAACAGCTGTAAACTATGCGGGTGAAAAGAATCTGATAGGTACATTTTATCAGCCCCAATTGGTTATGTGTCATATTGGTGTATTAAAAACGCAATCAAGGCGAGAATATGTATCGGCCATCCCTGAGATTATTAAATATGCACTAATTGGTTCTAAATCTCTTTTTACCTGGATCAAAAACAATCTATCCGGTCTGTTGTCGCGAGATGAGCTTATTTTGCAGCACCTCGTGACAACGTGTTGCCAAATGAAAGCGGATATTGTTGCAGATGATGAACTAGAACGAAGCCATCATCGAGCCTTATTAAACCTTGGGCATACGTTTGCTCATGCGCTGGAATCTCTGACCAATTATGAAGTTTATTTGCATGGCGAAGCGGTGGCTTTTGGTCTGATACTGGCTTCTAGAATCTCTGTAGCCTTAGGTTATTTGGATATTGATACATGTAACGAAATTGAATTATTGTTTAAAAAAATTGGTTTTTCTCTAACGCTACTTGTAGAAATTGATACCAGTAAGCTGTTATCCTGTATGAAACGTGATAAAAAAATAAGAGATAATGCTTTAAGGCTTATTTTACTCAAGGACATAGGATGTGCCTTTATAGAAGTAGTACCTGATGATGTTGATATCAAGTGTATTATTGAGGAGGCATTGATTCAAAAGGAGTGATGGATGTCGCTAAATGTGGATGTTCGCCCAGGGACGAGCGAATTAGCTGCTGAAGAGTTACAAACAATAGATATTGAAGAGGCTCCCTTTTCAACGGATTATGCACCAATTATCTGTCTGCCAGCATGGCAAAACCAGTTTGAGCTCATTGATAAAATGCTTCTTTATAGCAATGTGCTATTTTCTTTAACAGCGCTGGAAGGTGCAGGTGTCAGTACGTTTTTACGGTTGCTGATAGATTATTTGCCTGATACGGTTTTCTGCCAATTGGTCACGGCAACTAATACCCAAGGCCCTAGTGATTTAATGCAGGAAGTTATTAAACGATTCTCGTTAAATTCTCTATCTTGTAGCAGTCATAGTGATATCTTGTGTTTTATTGAGCAAATTAATGAAAGGAAGCAGCACTGCTTTTTAATCATAGATGATGCAGAAAACCTATCTCAAAGTGCTTTACAGTTTTTATATCAATCCATTGTATCGGTAAAAGAAAATCAGTATTTTCATCTTTTACTAGCCGGAGGTTTACCGCTAACTTCTCACTTAGAATTGGCTCTAGGTGATTGTAATCATGAATCTACATATCATTTTTCACTTCCTGAAAAAACAGTAGATGAGCTTCGATATTATCTAGAAGAAAGGTTGCAACATGTAGGGTATAGTCAGGATTTTCCTTTTGACGATCAGACGCTCCTAGATATCAGTCAGAAATCACAAGGCAGATTTTCATCTATTAATCAGCTTGCCAGTATCGCTTTGGCTGAGTCATTAAAGCCACGGCCAAAGTTCGATTTATCTCTTAGTCGCTGGCAAATACACTATAGCGGCATTATATTTTTTAGCATTGTATTTTTAATCATATTGTTTAATTCGATGCGTTTAGATAAAAGAGAGGTAGTGGAAACACTTCAATTGCCAAGAGCGCAAGTTGTCAAAGTAGATGAACACCAACAAAGGAAAGATGTTTCATTTCTGCAAGAAGTAGACAATATAGGTCAAGTAGGAGATACACAGGTTGTTAATAAGCTCAATTTTGTTAAACATGAACATAGTCAAATTTCAGATATAGGTAGACGTCATTCAAAGAATAAAAAGCATCTTTATCATAAGCCAAAAAAGAAAATAAAACAGAAGAAAATGTCAGTTTCTAATGAGCCAATACTAAAAAAGCATGTTTATACGAGACCTGTGCAAAATAATTTAACACGAATGGTTGTAGTAGATAGCCTTATAAGTACGCCTAAAATTATCGATAAAGGGTCTTCAACGAATAAAAAATATTTTGGTGTTCAAATTGTAGCCTCAAAAAATATAAAACAAATTAAAGCGTTTGCGCTTAAACATAAGCTGAAAAACATTCGTATCATTAAAAAGCAGATAAACAATCAAAATTGGTACACTTTAGTAGCAGGACAGTATGCATCAAAAAATACTGCTAGAGCCAATTTAAATAAACTCTCAAAAAGGTTAAATCAAGAAAAGCTTTGGGTTGCTTCTTGGGATAATCATCATGTCGTTGATAAAATAGGTTAAGGGGTGCTGACTATGAAAAAATTCGTATATTTTTTATTAATGTGCGCTATTAATTTAGTGTATGCAAATGTAGAAGGACCTATCTTTAATCTTGAACGTGCGCAAAAAATCTATCAGGAGGCAGAAGCACTGCAAAAGCTTCCAATAGTTAAGTTACGGCGGTTTAAAATTGTATCTGAAAAAATTAAAGAGCAGATTGAAGAAAGTAAAGCTTGTATTTTACGTCAAAATGATAAAAGAGCAGCGTTAGAGCAAAGTCTAAAATATGTTAACCCAAAGGATAGTGAAAGTTCAGCCAATACAAGCAATAATCCAGTTCGTGATGATATTAGTTATTTAAAATCAAAAATACAAAACGTTGATGAGCGCTTGGGCGCATGTAGTTTATTTAATATAAAAGCAGATGAGCTCTTATCGACGCTGAATGAAACTATTGTCACCACTCAGTCTGCAAGGCTCAGAGCACACAGCAACGCTTTTATTCTTGCAATGAATGAGCCGCTAAACGCTCTAAATGGCATCTCAATTGTTAAAGAAAATGCGTTTGTTAGCGATAATATTTATTCTAAAATATTTCAACCATTGGTTGCTCTTATCATAGTGCTTATTGCATTTTCATTTAAGAGTGTAGTGAGACTAATGGCATCCCAGGGCTTAAATACACGATTTATTAAAATCTCATTTTATACTCTCTTCTCTACTCTATTTGTATATTATGCTTGGGATACGTATTATCAGTTTCAATATTCATCTGAGAGTTCCTCGCTAATTTGGCAATGGTTAGGAGTGGCATTGCGCTATTTAGTTGTAATGATTTATGGATACCTACTTTGCTTTCTTCACCCAAAACTAAAGATTAAAAAAGCCGTTTATTTTGGCATTATTCTCTTAATGATTTCATTTGTTGTGAATACAGTTATTGCATTATATAGCTACCCATATATTGCATTTAGGGTTGCTGATACGATTCTTAGCTCTTTAGGTATGACCTTGCTATTATTGGTTTACTTTTTGGCTATACCATCACTATCTAGATATTTATTTGAGAGTGTTCATTTAGACCAAAAAGATGGCGAGAAACAAAAAGCATCGGTGCCTGTGTCGCTTGAGTGTCGCGCAATCGTCTATGCTATTGCTGGTTACGTATTTATTTATTGGTATAAAAGCATTATCAACTTGTGGAATGGCATTATTGTTTTTCCTGACTTTTTGCTTAAGTGGCCTAAAGAGGGCTTTTTATTTCTGAGCATTTTAATTAGTCCGGCTGCAGTAATTAGTACCATTCTCACCTTTGGGGTGGTATCGCTTGCTGTTATCTTTTTTGTCAAGAAAGTCATAAAGCTAGAGCTCCATACATTTAAAAATATTATCTTTTTATTTTCAGCTTTGGTTGCCTTAGTAACTTCTGGTATGAATTTAACGGGTATTGCGGTCATTGCTGGTGCGTTATCAGTTGGTATCGGTATGGGATTGAAAGGGATAGTGAATAATTTTGTCTCAGGACTTATCTTGTTAGTAGAAAAACCTATTCATCTAGGAGACAGGATCATAGTCAATGGATATGAGGGATATGTAAAAAAAATTGGTGTGCGGTCCACAGAGATAGAGTCTTTAACCAATACAGATATTATTATTCCAAATGAAGAGCTTATTAATACGACCGTTATTAACTATTCGCTCTATGATGATATTATTGAGGCGAATGTGATTACTAGCATTTCCTATGACGCAGACTTTTCTAAGGTGGAAAAGGTCATTTGTGAAACAGTACAAAAAAATTCAGATACTGTGACTGTTAATGGTCGTTTTCCATGGGTGTTTATTGACCAGTTTGCGGACTCATGTATTCAATTGAAGGTATTCTTTTTAGTTAAAAAACCTGCCCTTCTACTTCGAGCACGAGGCGCTATTGGTCGAGCACTGCTTGAAGCGTATAAAGAAAATAATCTTGAGTTCCCATATCCACAAAGAGATATTCATATCAAAGATACGGAGGGATAGGTTCTGACTTGCATTGTATGTTATTTTTTCGCTATGCTCTTTGGTCATTTAGTTGTATCGAAGGATAATGCATGATTGCATTAAGTAGTATTTTTCCTATAGCGCCAAAATTCTCGCATAAACAGCAGCAAGTCAATAATATCGCAATGATAACATTTTGGAGTCAATTTTCGGTATATGTCTTCAATACAATTCTTATTCTATTTTTAACACGACCAATGCTGACACACGGGCTAGGGTATAGTGAAGCACGTGCTTATGCCTTTTTTGGTGTGACACAGGCAATGGGTTATGTGATGCCCATTCTTGGGGGGCAAATGGCAGATAGGGTGGTGGGTTTGACCCGCTCTATATTGGTTGGTTGTGCGCTATTAGCACTGGCGTATCTTTTAGTGATGCTAAGCGGATTCTCCATCTCGTCTTATGGTGATAATTTTTTTATTATGGCTTATGCACTTATTCCTGTGACAAACTCTCTTTTAATGGGTACAGCCTCAGGCGTGGTTTCAAAAATATACTCAAATGATAATGCTAAGGCGAAGGCAGGTATGACCTTGTATTATATGTCGATAAATGTAGGGGCACTGCTTGCAACCATTATCGCGCCTAAATTATTTGAAAGTCGCTATGGCCCCTTATCAATTTTTGCAGTGGTGTTTATTGGAAAATCTATTGCAGCATTAAATTATAGTTTTCGCTATGGACTGTATGAGGACGTCAGAACGAGCGTCGACAAAGAGTCTTTTGATTATAAAAAATTGGGGCAAGTTTTTTTATATATCGCAGTTATTTATAGTTTTACTTTATTTTCTTATTTGCACCCCTATGTTTCCAGTTATGTTGTAGCAAGTGGTGCTTTCGTTGGTTTATCATGGTTTTTATTGCGCACAGTTAACTTGCAAGACTTAGAGAAAAAAAAGCAAATCATTGCTATCTTATTGATTGTAGAGGCTGTTGTATTTTTTGTTTTATATAATCAAATGAATACAACTCTTGTGCTATTTGCAAAAAACAATTCGAATCTAAGGTTGCTATGGTTTCATGTTCTACCAGCACATTATCAAGTGATTAATCCTATTATTATTATCATTGCGAGCTTTATATTACCGGGTTTCTATAAAAGGTTTCCAAACTTTTCTATACCCTATCAGTTTGCTAGTGGGACAATGCTTGGTGGTTTGGGGCTGATTGTTATGTATATTGGTTGCAGTCATGCTGCGAAAGGGCTGGTTGATGGAAACTTTATCGTGCTAACCGATGTTTTGTTAACAATAGCAGAGCTCTGGGTGAGTGCCATTGGTCTTAGCATGATTGGCTTATACTGCTCTCATCAAATGATTGCCTTTGCTATGGGTGTTTGGTATTTGGCAAGTTCATTATCATATATTATTTCAGGACAAGTGGCTCAGTTTGTGGCTCTACCGCATGAGGGGATGAGTCCGATAAAATCTTTGATGATTTATCAGTCTTATTATTTACAAATGGGCGTCGCTGCGTTTCTACTAGGTATTTTTATGCTTATTGGTGCCGCTCTTATTTCAAATAAAATGAGTCGACAGAATATTAAGCTTGCTTGAGGTATCCAGAGAGCTGAATACCTCAGAGTCACACATTAAGATAATGTATTGAGCAAGGAAAGCATTTTGTCTTTACTGATATAGCCTGCGGCAGTGAGCTCATCGTGTCGTTTCCCTGATTTATCAAAGAAGACCATAAATGGGGTACCGTAGACACCAAAGCGTTTTTTTATCGTTTGAACAGTATCGCTCTGCTTAGATATATCAACCCTAATGGTTTTATAGCGGCTCATTGCATCTCTGATGACTTGTTTAGAAAAGACTTTTTTGTCCATATCTGTACAGTCAGAGCACCAACTCGCATAAAACTCTAAAAATACAGGTTGCCTTTGTTGCTTGGCACTTAGTAGTGATTTGTCAATATCTTTAAGATGATGAATGATGGTAAAGGGGTTTTTACGCAAGTTAGCGTGTATCTCTTTGTGAGAAAAAGCATTCATAGAGATAAGTAGACTGCCGGTAACTAGGGGGACAATAAACAGAAAGCTCTTCTTGGCAAAATGACTTTTTATCAATATATAAATGGCGATAAAAGCCAGCCACATAGACCATAGAAGTGCTTGAATTTGAGTGCTTAATATTCTTGACGCTAAGTAAATGCTCATAGCAAGTAACAAAAAGCCAAAAATATTTTTTACGGTACTTAGCCACTGACCACTTTTTGGTATAAATTTTCCTTGTCCAGCACCGACCAGTAATAAGGGCAGTCCCATGCCTAAGCTTAGAAAAAATAAGATAAGCCCACCTAGTAAGACTTGTTGTTGTGTCGCAATAAAGCCTAGAACCCCTAACAGTGGAGCGGTGACGCAGGGACTAACAATAAGAGTTGATAACATACCCATCAAGCTTGTTTTAATATAAGACCCACCGCCTGCAGTATTCATGCTTAATCCTTGTGGAAGCTTGATTGTAATGACCTCAAGCAAGTCTAGCGCAAGGATAATAAAAACAATGCTAAAACCTAGTATTACCCATGGTGTTTGCAGCAAAGTCTGCAAACTTTGCCCTAAGAGGGCTGCACCCATGCCAGCAAGAGTATACATAGTCGACATACCAAGAACATATGCTAATGATAAACGAAAGGACTTATTGGGCGCTTCTTTAACAATAATGCTAGATAATATTGGCACCATAGGAAGGACACATGGAGTAAATGCAAGGCCAACACCTAAAATAAAAAATACAGTTAAATAGGTGAGGGCGGAGTGTGTTGTGATAAAAGTACTTAAATCAAGCGGGTTGGTGCTAAATAATATCTGTGTAACGCTTGGACTTGCAAAAGCAATTGAGGTAAAGAAAAGTAGAAAGGAACATAGAATTTTTTTCATTATAATCTCCAAAAACTATTTTATTTAGTTTAATAATTAGCTTGTTAGCTTGTTAGCTTGGGGATTTCTGCTATTTGCTCTCATCAAAGGCCATTGTTAATGGTGTTTGGTAAAGTTGAATAAGCAATGGCCTTCTAGGATACGTAAAAAGAAGGACAATAGTTAACAGCTCCCAAAGCTTTTAAAAGGTTTAGGCTATCCACATAAGTTTTGGAGGTTTTAGGCGCGAGCTATAAGGAGCTAGCTTAATTATAAATAGATAGGTAAAGCATAAGTATATATACAAGAGGCCATTTTTCGTGAGCATATCAAACAAGTTCGACGCAAATATTTTTGTATCCTGCATAGATTGGTGACAGGTAGGCTGCTTGATATTCCTTTCTTGACAGGTAGTGGTATTTTGCTGAGTGTATACGGCGCGATGATGATTTTTAGCAAGTAGTGCTTTAGGGGTGTTTAATGCGCCAAGCATAACGCCAGTAACGAGCAATAAAGAGAATATTTTTTTTATACACATGTACTACATGACACAAGTAAAGGCATGATTTTGATACTAACGTAAAAAGTAGGTGAAGACAATTAGGGTGCTTGTGCTCAAATTATTTTCGATTGACTATGTTAAGAAAACACCCTAAATCAGATTAAAAGAGATTGTGTCTAACAATTACTTTTTCTTTAGGCTAGGCGGTAAAGTCTCAATTGACTTCTCAGCCTCAGTTTTGCTGGATTTATTGTTCTTTTTCGTTGTTTGTGGGCGAATATAAACAGTTCTATCCTGACTGTTTCTATGTTCTATGCGATTATTTCGATTATAAGAGTCTGGAACAAAACCCTGATTTTCGGTATGTTCAGCATCTTGATTATTACTATGCTCAATATCTTGATCTGTATTATAGATGCTCTGATAATCTTCGCCGTCATACGACTCAGAGTAGTCATAGCTATCACTCTCATTTGTATCGTAAAACATATTCTGACACCCTGCCAAAACAAGTACTAATGCACACAGTAACAAACGAAAATAGCTCATATATCCCTCACTTTTTGTTGCAATCCTTGAATTAATCTTATGAGTTAAACTATACCCTTAATTTTTTTAAATGAATATACCTCTATCCCTTCGTAATGCACGTTTTTAGACTTCAATATAGTCCACAATGTTTTATTCTTTTACGATTCAATAGAGAGCCATACTTTGAACCTAAGCTTTCATTTAAGTGGTTTGTATACTTAGTGTAACTTTTACTAAACCTTGAGTTGGTAATGGACTTAAATCAAACTTAACTAAAGTCACCTGATATTGGGACCAAAAATTTGTCATCCATTCGATTAATTGGACGTAGGGGACACTAGGAAAGGAGAGGTTTATGTGGTCACTTTCACTTTGTTTTAGTTGGTAGCCGGCATCTGTAAAATGACTTTTCAGAGCATTATTTACCCCACTTATTAATTGGCCGGGGTCTAGTTTGTTCTTTTTAATTTGAGGCTTCCACTCTTTTTGTGCTTGCTGCATAAATGTAAGTAAATCTTGCTCATAGGCAATTTGTTTTTTTAGTTGGTGTAGATGATTGAAGAATGGGAAAAAGATAAATTGTATTACTATAAAGCAAATTATGCTGATTCCACCAACAAGAAGCGCTTGCTGCTCTCTTTTGTCTAGAGATTTAAACTGTTCAAGCATTTGTCATTATCCTCCAGGTAGCACTAATTTTTTTCTCTTGGCTAGTTGCAAAAAGCTGCTTGATAGAGATAGTGTGCTGGTTAAGCATCGTTTGCTTTAACTGCTCTAATGTATCAAATGATGATGCTGATATTTGTATTTGAATTTGTCCTTGTTGATAACTCATATTTTTAATAGTGACGCCAGTTGTTTGTTTAACACCTGCGTGTATCGCGTTTAATAGTTTAAAAAAATCGCCTGAAGATGCGCCATTCTGATTGTTTTTTAAATATTGCTCAATGCGAAAACGAGGGCTAATGACTGTCTTTGCATTGGGAAAAAACTGTTGATAAATAGCAGTCGTTTGTTTATTGAGAACTTCGAGTCTATTTTTAGCAATAACATACTGGATAATATAGTTTCCAAAAAGCATTACACAGGCAATTGTGGCCAGTGTTACTGAAATTTTAGGCAAAAACTCTGAATGTGTGCTTTTACTTTTAAATTCTCCTTGTAATAGATTGACAGGGTTATGCTCTGTTTGTCTTAGAGCAAAATACACATGATAGTTTTCATCAAAATGTTCGTGTTTGAATTGTACAAGTGTTTTTGGAACAGTTGTATTTTTAAAAGTCATCACGGTTGTTTCTGGAGGTATCTTATCAAGATATAGATCTAATAATGTTTTCTGAATGAGAAATGAAGTACTAGGGCTTGAGAAAATAAAGTAGCCGTTACATATCAGTAGCTGCTCATTTTGACTAATAATATGATCAGATGTAATGACATCAGGAAATAATTCGTTTGCAGCTAACGTATCTATTAATTCTCCTAGCTTTTGTTTATTTGTAACTAGAACGCGATACTTGCCTTTTTCTAAAGGTGTTTTATCAAGAGCATAGTGAATAACGTCCAAGTCCTCAATAAGAGATGCTTCTAGGATATACGGAATGGTTTGTTTCGCTTTATTAAGCGTTGGTAAGGCAATGATTTGTGCTTTGACCACGGTGGATGAGAGGACCCAAAACAGCTTATTATTTGACGATAGGGATTGAATCTCTTGAAGCGTTCTAATTTTGTAAGACGCAGTCAAGTGTCCAGATGAGTCGATCATAAGACATGGATACTGATTTTTTAGATCAAAGTCGTCAGCAAAGACGAATAAAGTGCCACGCATGGTTTGAATTTAAGAAAATACCGTCCCTTATTATGGCTTAAGCATTTAGCATTAGTCTAGTGTTTGCTTATAGCGTATGACGCCAATAATAATGGCGACAATGAAAAAGAGAATAATGGGCCAGATATGCACAAAAGCTTCATTCAGACCGACACCTTTTAACATGATCCCTCTGACAATCCGCAAAAAATAGGTAAGAGGAAGTAGGTTACCAATAAATTGAGCCCACTCTGGCATGCCCTTAAATGGAAACATAAAGCCAGATAACAAAATAGATGGCAAGAAAAAGAACATCGTCGCTTGCATGGCTTGTAACTGATTATTTGCCACTGTTGAAAAGGTTAATCCGACAGCTAAGTTAGCTGCAATAAAAGGAATGCATAAGAGAAGGAGCAAGATAATACTGCCCTTTATGGGGATATCAAACACAAAATAGCCAGAAAATAAGATTAAAAGTACTTGAATGAAGCCTGCCAATACGTAAGGAAAGAGCTTCCCTAATATGACCTCCAAAGGTCTTGTTGGCATTGCTAGTAGATTTTCCATGGTGCCGCGTTCGCGCTCTCTGGTTATAGAAAGGGCTGTGATCATGACCATGGTCATGGTCAATATGACACCAAGCAAGCCAGGAACAATATTGTATTGTGTTATACGCAGTGGATTATACATCGCATGTACATCAATAGCGAAAGGTGGATCTGATGATTTTAAGTAACTAAGCTTACCTGTTAGCGCGTCTTTTAAGGCAAGCGATGATAGTTGCTGCATACTGGCAACAGCAAAGCTGGTTGCCGCGGGATCAGTTGCATCAGCTTGTAATAGTATTCTTGGCTTAATGCCTCGAATAACATCAGAATAGAAATTAGTGGGAATATTTAACACAAAAAGGACTTTACCTTCCTTCAGTAAGGTAGTGGCTTCTTGCTCACTACTCACATTATGAGTAAATGTAAAATACCGTGTATTTGCCATTGATTGGATTACCCTTCGAGAAAAGGTACTGTCATCATTATTAATAACCGCGGTTGGTAGATGTTTAGGATCACTATTAATAGCAAAACCAAAAAGTATCAACTGTATTAAAGGGATACCAACCATCATAGCGAGCGTGGCGGGATCACGACGCATCTGTACAAACTCTTTAGCCATAACTGCGATAAAATGGGCAAAAGAGAATAATTTTTTCATAGATATTCTTAACCTCTTATGAAATTATCTTTGCTACTATCTACCAAGTGAATAAAGGCATCTTCTAGCTCTGCGTGTACGCGTTTTATGTTATAGGGCTGGTTGTGCAAATATTTATGAAGACTTTGTTCCATGAGTGCGCCGTTCTTTCCGCTGACATGTAGATGCTGACCAAATATTGCAACTTGCTCTATACCAGCTAATTCCTTGAGCTTTTCCACAATACGATTAACTTGGTTTCCAGTTATTTGATAGGTGGTCAAACCGACATGGGCGATAACTTCATCTATTGTTCCTTGAACGAGCAAGTCTCCATAAGCAATATACGCGAGTCTAGTACAACGCTCAGCCTCGTCCATATAATGGGTGCTGACTAAAGTGGTGATGCCTAACGTTGATAAGTGATAAATTTGATCCCAGAACTCTCTTCTTGCTTTTGGGTCGACGCCTGCGGTTGGTTCATCAAGCAATAGAACTTGTGGTTCGTGCAACAAGCAGGCGGTGAGTGCTAAGCGTTGTTTCCATCCTCCTGACAACTCACCGGCTAATTGATTTTTTCTGCCCGCCAAACCTAGCTCATTGATAGCAGTTAAAACACGTTCTTTTTTGTTGTTCAAGTTATATATTCTTGCTACAAACATCAGATTTTCATAGATTGATAAATCTTCATAAAAGCTAAACTTTTGTGTCATATAGCCAACATGCTCTTTAATCCGTCTATCGTTAAGTGGAAAGTTTAAGCAGTGACCTGTGCCAGAGTTAGCAACCAATAAGCCACAGATAATTCGAAGAGTGGTTGTTTTCCCACTGCCATTTGGTCCTAAAAAACCAAATATTTCACCACGGTTAATTTGTAAGCTAACATCTTTAACGACATGTTTCTGTCCAAAAAATTTATTGATTTTTTGTACGTCTATTACGATATCATTCATTATCTATTGGCCTATAAAAACGGTTACAGGCTGCCCTGGATGCAGAGACTTAGGCTCATCAAGTCTTGCTCTTACCTTAAAGACAAGTTTTGAGTTATGCTCACGACTATAGACTAAGGGAGGTGTATATTCAGCATTAGATGATATATAACTTACACTTGCTGAAAGTTGTTTTTTACAGCCATCACAACTTATATGAATTTTTTGATTTAATTTTAAACTGTTGAGTTTTGGCTCAGGAATAAAGAAAATAAGATGTTTGTTACTTTCTTTAAGTAAAGACATTATAGGTCTTTGAGCGGCGGTAAGTTCTCCTATTCGATAAAAAATATCAACAACACGAGCATGATAAGGGGCTTTTAGAGTTTTTTTATTAAGAAACCAAAGCGCTTTTTTTTGCGCGTTTTCTCTCGCTATCACCTGAAACTCTTGTGCTTTAATTGCATGTTCTCTCCCGATAGGCAAGCGAGCTTCGGCAATTTGTGCTTTGTACTGATTGATAAGCGCTTTTAATGAAGTTGCTTTAGCAACAGCTGCATCATAGCTATCTTTATCAAGTACTTTTTTGATATAGAGGTTATGGCTACGTTTAAGTCGCTCATTAGCAAGTGTTAGTTCTGCCTGTGCTTGTTTTTGACGCGCTAACAGCTCATTTATGATTTCTTTTCGTTTAGGTAAAGTCATATTACTCAATTGATATTGAGCGTTACGAGTTTGTGCCATTGACTCGTCGAGGCTAAAATATTCGGGCTCATTTTCTAGGCGAGCTAAAATGGTATGTTTTTTTACCTCTTGGCCTCTGGAAACATTGAGTGCGACGAGCTTACCGCTAACAGGCGCACTGATATACGTATAATCACCTTCAATGTATCCTTGATAGTTGTGCTCAGTATTATCACATGCGCCCAATAGCATAAGGGGCGCTAGTGTGAAGATAATATATAGATTTTTTTTAATAGTTATTTTAGACATGCGTACGCTTATTTTTGACCATTTGTTTTGCAAGATAGGTTGTATAGTTTTGTTTTATAGCTTTTGCTAAATGATAAACCGCCATCGCATATAATTTTGAAGTATTATATCGGGTGATAACGAAAAAATTAGGGTAAGCGACCCAATGTTCACGCCCTCGTTGTTTTTTTAAGCTCACAAGGCTGGCCTTTCTAAGCTTTGATTTTTTTAGTGGTTCAATACCAAATTTTTCCAGCGTTTTTATCGCATATTTGGCTTTTTTAGGGTTTGACTTAAGCAGGCGATATTTCATTCCTTTAACTGTTGCTGGTACAGCAATCGCTTGGTTTTTAGTCCAGCCATGTTTTGCAAAGTAATTAGCAACACTTCCGATGGCATCCTTGGTATTATGTCTTAAGTCTCTTTTTCCATCACCAGAGAAGTCAATAGCGTAATATCGATAGCTAGAAGGCATAAATTGCGGCTGTCCAATGGCGCCGGCATATGAACCATAAACGCTTGTTGGTGCGATACCTTGCTCTAGACATAGCTTGAAAAACTCTGCTAATTCTTTTTTAAAAAATTTTGCTCGTCCTGTGTATTTAAATGAAAGTGTTGCTAAAGAGTCGATGACTCGAAAGCTACCCTGGGTTCTGCCGTAATTAGTCTCAACCCCTAAAATAGCAATGAGTATTTCCGGCTCAATACCGTATTGTTTCTCTGCTTTAAGCAAAGCGCCCTGATGATTTTTCCAAAACTCGACTCCTTCGTTAATACGTTTTTGGGTGACAAATAAATGTTTATAGTGATCCCATGGCTTGGCTTCTGTTGGATTTTTTATTTTCTTGACTACTCTTTTTTGTAGTTTGACTTGGCTTAGCGCACTTTGTAGGTACGCTTTTGGGATATGATATTTTTTATGGGTTTGATTAATAAAGTGACGCACATCCCAGCGCTCAACGAATGCTTTCGCTTGCACTTGAAGTGGGATAATAATGCACAGTATGAATATCGTTAAGATCTGCGTCATAAGCAAAGTCCTTTTTTATGATGACATCTTCATTGTAACGGTTGGGCTAGGCTTGGCAATAGCCGTTTGGCTATTTGAAATTGACAGTTAGTTATTTCAAATTAGGATTTTTTAAGCTTTTCCAAGTCTTTAATCTTTGGTATTTTTCTTAAATAGGAATTGAGCGAGTATTTTTGAAGCCCATGCATTTGAGTATTGATACATAAAATGTATGGAAAAGAGTAGGGGAAAGCCATGACATTTTTGGTGTTTAAAGCACTTCATTTAATTGCAATGGTTGCTTGGTTTGCCGGTGTTTTTTATCTGCCTAGACTGTTTGTTTATCATGTGGATATAAAAGATGAAGTAAGCTATCAACGGTTTTGCTTAATGGAAAGGCGACTTTATTGGGCGATTATGTGGCCTGCGATGTTAATGACCTTATTCTTTGGTTTTGCAATGTTATATATGTTTCCGGTCTACTTGAACTTGGGTTGGCTTCATGCAAAGTTAACCCTAGTATTTGGTTTAATTCTCTATCATTTATATTGTGGTCACTGCTTGCGCGCCTTTGCTCATAAAAAAAACACAAGAACAGAAAAATTTTTTCGTATAATCAATGAGATACCAACTGTTATTCTTGTCGCCACTATTTTCCTAGCTGTTCTTAGACCATTTTAGTTCGATAATTTAATATTTATTTAAGTATTAAATGTTATCATTTTGGCCAAATAATGACTCATGAGTCTTTTTGGAGCGGTCAATTATGCCAGGACAAAATCAAACCCCAGAGCAACAAGATCTATCTATATATCAGCATGTTAAAAATAACGCTTTGTTTATAAGTGCAACAGTTGGCTTAGGTTCACTGCTTTTAAGCTCACTTGGGTTTAGAGTGTTCAGGGGAGATAAAGTAACGAGGCTACAACAAGGGGTCGCATTTTCAGGTAGAAGACATATGACTTATGCAACCTTGGATGTTGCATCAGAAAGCTCAACCCAGCATCATCTGGTGCGAATGGGGGCAAGAGATTCACAAGTTATCGATGAAAGAGTTCAAACTATTGCTAGAGAGTTTCAGTTTAATAACCCACAAATAAATGTTTACCACAATGTGGGAATGCTGTCTGGAGTGGGTACTCAGCTTAATGCATTTGCTTTTGGAGCAGTGCTGCCTAATACAACCTATGCTCATATTATTATTGATAGACCCAATTACAGGGATACTAGCGGTACAGAGCACTTAAATGAGCTTTTTTGGCTATTAAAGCATGAATTTTCACATATCAAGCATAATGACTCGGCAAAAATGATACTTGTAAATGCGGTGACACTGGCACTTGTTCCTTATATGGCTTTAACAAATACAGATACAGCAATAGAATGCTTAGGTATGTTAGTGGGAAATTTTACTTTAAGTCTTACAGCTCAGGCTTTTGTGAGTAGAAGAGCTGAAAGAATGGCTGATAAGAATGCTGCAAAAATGTCAACGCCAGATGAGATTAAAGGGGGCTTGAACTTTCATAAAAGGCAAATTTCTAAAAATAGCGCTCAATCAAATCGGGCATTTGCTAACTTTGCAGGAGGTTTTTTTACTGCTGTCAGCAGCTTATTTGCAACCTACCCTAGTCAAGAAGAGCGAATTAAAATTCTTGAGGAAGAGCAATCACGAAGAGATTTAAATTAATCTTCGATTTCAATCATTTCAAACTCGTCTTTTGTGGCGCCGCAGTCAGGACAAAACCAGTCTTGAGGCACATCCGCCCATCTCGTTCCAGGAGCAATCCCATCTTCTGGCCACCCCTCTTTCTCATCGTAAATGAATCCACAAATGACACAAAGATAGCGTTTAAACTCTTTATCCACGGTTTACCTGCTCGATTTGCAAAGAGCAATAAGGTACACTTCCACCACTTTTATGTAAAGGCTTTATAGTTAAAGATGAATACATACGATTCTATATTCGACCGTGCTTGTAACGTTATTCCTGGTGGTGTGAACTCTCCTGTACGTGCGTTTAAAGGTGTTGGTGGCAGTCCAGTTTTTTTTGAGCGTGGTCAAGGGGCTTATCTATACGATAATCAAGGAAGTAGATATATTGATTATGTTGGCTCATGGGGGCCTTTAATTTTAGGGCATGCTCACCCCGAGGTGATGGATTTTGTCAGTAAAACTCAAGAAAAGGGGTTAAGTTTTGGTGCTCCGACGGTTTTAGAGGTTGAGTTAGCAGAGCAGATTGTTGCTTTGCTCCCCTCTATTGACAAAGTACGCATGGTTAACTCAGGCACCGAAGCAACGATGACAGCGATTCGTATGGCAAGAGGAATTACTGGTCGTTCGAAAATTTTGAAATTTGCCGGTTGTTATCATGGCCATAGTGATAGCCTGTTGGTGAGTGCTGGTAGTGGTGTTTTGACCTTGGGTATTCCCGGATCGCCAGGTGTATTAGCTGATACTGCAAAGCATACACTTACATGCCCATATAACGACATAGAAGCAGTTGAAGCGATTTTTAATGAGTTTGGTGATGATATCGCGGCAGTTATTTTGGAGCCTATTGCAGGGAATATGGGCTTTGTTAAGCCTAAGCAGGGATTTCTTCAAAAGTTACGCAGTTTGTCTACAGCATCTGGTGGTTTATTGATATTTGATGAGGTCATGACAGGATTTAGGGTTGCTTTAGGTGGTGCCCAAAGTATTTATGATATAACGCCAGATTTAACAACACTTGGAAAGGTTATTGGTGGTGGTATGCCCGTTGGCGCTATTGGTGGAAAGCAAGAGTATATGGACGCTTTAGCACCTATTGGTCAAGTCTATCAAGCAGGGACATTATCAGGTAATCCAGTTGCGATGGCTGCGGGATTAAAAACGTTAGAGCTTATTCAAGCACCAGAATTTTACAAAAATCTTGAGCAAAAAGCACATCAATTGATGCAGGGTTTTGCTGAGCTTGCAAATAAGCACCAAATTCCACTTAAAGTAGATTGTTTAGGAGGAATGTTTGGATTCTGCTTTTCTGAAAAAGAAGGAGACATTGAGTCGTTATCTGATGTCAGCGAGTCTAATATTGAGCGCTTTAAGATGTTCTTTCATGCAATGCTTAAACAAGGTATTTATTTGGCGCCATCTGCGTTTGAAGCTGGATTTATTTCTAGTAGTCATACAGATAAAGATATTGATGAGACCCTGCATGCAGCAAATGATGCATTTAGAAACCTTTAATGAATTTGACGCCAAGATTGTCTGCCACTGGCATTCGTTCCAGGATTTTCAGTGATACTTTGTATACCACTGGAAGTCCCTGGAAGGTATTTATATTCTTTATCCCCGGCATTTAATATTGCAGGCGATGCAACTAATCCAACAGTTGATTGTATTCCGCTGGCTGGAGAGCTGATGTTATTGCCGTTTAACGTATAGCTGATAAAGTCACTAGAGTTAAATACACCATCTTCATTAGCATCAAATGCATTGTATCCTAATGCATTGCCATCGGAGGCCCTTAGCTCCATTAACCATGAAGTACCGCCATAACTACATGGATCATTATCCGGGATGATGGTGGTGAAAATGATGCTATTTCGACGATAAATTGGTGTTGTGATGACGCGCTCTCCACTCTGAGCGTTATTATAAATTAAATCAATATACCAACCGCCATCGGTTAAGCTCACAAAATTACTAGAGGTGACACGGAAACCTCCACCTTGATAGAGAATTGATTGCTCAATCAATTGTGCACGGGTGACTTGATTACTACCATCATCACGTATGCCATAAAATGTCTGTGTATCAAGATTTGTCTCATCGCTGGTTTCAATATATTGGCCGGTGCCAAAATAAACTTGATACGTATTAAAAGCACCATCTAGTCTAGAAACCACTGGGGCAGAAGTGATAGCTTGCCTGTTTCCTAAACTATCTTCAGCAATGAATAGAGGTTTTGGTGTGTTTCCAGTTTTAAACGAAAATTTCCATTGAGCAGTATTTGAACTTGTGACGTCAATTTTCCAAACATTTCCAAAGAGATCTCCAGCGTAAATATAATCAGCGATAGAATCACCATTGGTATCAATGACAGTAGGTGAGGAAAGTCCATTAGGTCTAGCCAGTAACTGTGGATCCTCACTCATACCAACGCCTGTATCGAATTTTTTAATCAGTGCACCAGTTTGTAGGTTGACGATGTAGAGCACAGCATTACCGGTCGAAGACACATTGCCATCGGAGTAAGTGTTATTGTACCCGTTCCCAAATACAGCAGCCCAGACACCGTTTGCCATACGGACGATAGATGGCTTGCTATAACTAAAGCCTAAATCGGCATCATCACTATCAGTAAACTCCCATAAAACGATTGATGAGGCTGTAGCCTCACTAAAAATATTTGGATTGGTGACATCCAATGCATAATAGCCTTGGCCCCCAGCACCAAGTCCACCGGTTAAAACACTGTGCCAGCTACTTGCGAAATAAGCGTCAACAACATTTACACTACCATTTACATAGTAGTGATGCGTATAATTTGGGTCAGTCAGCTCGCTTAGGTTGGCATAGACTTTCGATGGAACGTAAGCTAATACTTCTTGTCCCGTTTCTGCATCAAAGGCATGTAACATGCCATCGTTTGCACCAACATAGAGTATTTTTGTGCGATTTTGTTGCGCTATTTTATAATCAATATAGTTGCTCTCATTTCCATTTAAAAAAGTAGTTGGATATTGAAAATTTGGTGCACCTACAAGTAGTGGATCTGAGTTGATAATGTCACCTAAAATTGAGCTCCTATTCCTAAAAGTACCACCATTCTCTTCTTCGTTGTTTGTGCTACCCCTGATAAAGTCTAGCCGTTGACTGCCTAGACTATCTTGTGATTGAGAAATCGGATTGTAATTTAGGCTAGTCACCTGAGCACTATCAATTTCGTTACTACCAGGGGAAGCAGAGTTTTGTGGCCAGCGAAAGGGAATACCAATACCTGTCGATGGTTTATAAGTAATGATTTTTCTCCCATTATCCCAATCTGCTTGAGTTAGGAGCTCACCTGCATCCCAGTTGGAACCATCTGGACCTGTGCCTCCTGTTTCGATATTTCCTGTAACGACATTGATATTAAAAGATAGTAACTGTCCTTGCCAACTGTCAGTATTAAATTTTGCTTGATAAATTTTTGTATCGGTATTTAAAAAGCCACTCGAAAGGGCAGCTGTTGAAAAACTACCCGAGCGAGAAATAATTTTATTAAAAGCCTGAGAGATTTTATCGCCTATATTAAGCGCATTGGTGACTAAAAAATAATTATCTGGTGTGCCGTCACTGTCCTCGTCGTATTCTTTTGCTAAGTCTGGCTTATTATTATCATTTTCATCGTTGAAGCTCCCCCACTTAGCTGCAAACCAAAGTGGGTTTTTGAGAAAAGTTGCACTTGTGTCTCCTGGAGTGAAGATCTTCGTAGAGCTAGTGGGTAGAGCAACATTTTGAGTGTTGGGATAATCTAAGAAATAATCAGTATCGCTGCCGGAACTAGTATCTAAGTCTCTGACAACTAGATAAGTACCGTCTTCTGTAGTCCCAGATATTACGTAACCCATATGTTGCTGTATACAGCCGGCAGCGTAATCACTGGTGACTTGAATCTCTACTGTGTTGGCATCCTCATCAACGCTATACTGATATGTAGCAATAGCATCCATATCATGATCGGCGCCTTGCTCTACATCTTCAAAATTTACTCTAAATGTACCGGTTGTATCTGTGATCTGTTCAACATAAAAATCGGTTATTTGATTGACGGGTTGAAATCCTCCTTCTGTTCCATCAACTCCTAAACAACCACCAACAGATTTAGCAAAAGGAATCAATGTGATGACATTGTCGTTAACGGTAATATTGATTTCTGGCAATGGTGAGGTAAGCGCAACGGCATAAGTGTAAACGTTTTGTGTGCCTTCAGCGCTGGACATATCATTGATTCTTCCATAATAGGCAGCACTGGCTGAAGAATATGTACCAAGCTTCGTTGGCTCTTCAGGTGCTAAGCCCTGAATGTTTCCAAGGCTAGTCACACTTTTTGGGCTAGGAGCACCATCATAGTCTATACCAGACTGACCTATAAAATGGGTGCTGGTGCCACCGATTTCATCGTTCCAAATGGTTTGTGCCAGAGTCTGTGTGTTAAATCCTGATAAATCGCCGCTAAAACTAGAAAAATAGGATCCTGGAACAGAGTTATTATCATAAGATGGAGTGATATCGCTGATGACGAGCATATTAGATTTAGCACACCAAGGCGTTGGGCTTGCGTAGGGGTTAGTCCAAGTAGGTGTTGGTAAATTTAATGAGCCATCTGTTCCACCAGAAGTGGCAAAAGTTGGTGTTGGCGATCCTTTACCTGCAAAGTAGCGTAACGTTTCATACATCATCTCGCCTATAGGATTACCCCACATTCGACACTCACCATTATTGATGGGTCTTGTGGTTATCCAGCTCGAGCTTGCATTACAGTCATGAACGTAATTTCCTCCAAATCCTGTAAAGCGCAAGTTATCAATAGTTCTTATAATACCTATGGTTGATGATAGCTGTCCGGTGCTTAAATTAATTTCATCAGTGATACTTGAAATATTTTTTCGTAAGACACCACCCTCGAGATTATTATTATATGAGCCAGTGAGTAAGCCGAAATACATACTGTTATTTTCGCCATATTCTTGCAGTAAGCCTATGGGTTTGTTATTTCCATTTGGATAAATTTGGCAGTTATCTTCTACTCCGATGGTTTTGTTACACACCTCTACTCTGACGATGTAATCGGATATGGAGCTTGAAATGTTTGTGCGGCCACCACCATCATCGGCATAACTACCGGTAACGGGTCGCTCGATACTCACCCACTCCCAAATACGGTACCCAACATTTTGTGCGACTCTTAGTCTTGGTAGTTGGCTACCATCATTTTTTAGTGTGACGTTTGCAAATAAATGGTAGTTTGATCCAGTGGGCGCATTAAAAGGGCTATAATCAGCAATGTCGTAACCATCAACGGCAACACTACGATATTCACTACCCCAACTATGTGCGTCTTGGGGTATATATGCGCGCTCTAAAATGGTTTTACTTGCGGTATCAGTTTGTCGATAGCCACCGTAGAGAACTTTTCTTAAGGCATCCATTCTTGAAGTAGTAATATAATTGAGAAAATTACCACTCCAGTTTCCACTACATGTTTTTAACGTACCAGAGGCAGCACCAGAGGGTACAAAAGTATTATTACTGTAGTTGTAGCACTTACTAGAATCAAAATAACCAAAATAGATAATGCTGGGTTTAAATCGAATATCCAGTACACCGTCTCCATTGAGATCACTGGCATTGTTATATGCTTCGTAATACAGTTTGTGATCGCGTCCCATCACAAGCATCGTCATAGGCGTCGCTTCTTTTGTTAAAAACAAAGGGACTTGGCTAATATTTAACGTTGCGGCAAATCCTGTTGAGGAAAATAGAAGCAATGCTATCAAAAGGTATTTTTTCACGTCTAATACCTCCTGTTAAACGTACTTTCTAGGATGCTTCGGCTATTATTTGTTGTGCCAAATCCATAAGAAAATACTCGGTAGTAATGAATGCCCGAGGGGGGCGCTTGACCAATGACTAAGCTATCAGGGACAAACTTTAAATATTCAATATAAAATAAAGGTGTGGTTTGTACTTTATGTTTGGTTTGCGTTCCTGAGGGGTAGTTGATTGCGTAACTAGTCGCATTTTGTTGCCACCATGATGTCGTGGTGTTTTCTGGGGTGAAGCTGCTATTATATTCTACGATGCAAATTGCTGTCTCATTTACGGTAACATTTGGACAGCCAGCAATTGATGTTGGAATCGGTTCATTAGGAATGGCTGCTATTAACGTTTCAGCGCCTACCAAAGCGGTTTCTGCTGATTCAAATGAAATCATTTTATCTTGAACATTGTGGGCCATTTTTTCTTGTATGTGTGAAGTTTTAAGTGAGCTAACACCAATTAAGGTGATAACAAACAAAAGCATTAATGCTATGGCGAGAGTTGCTCCACGTTGACTATTCATGGAAAACTCCTATTTCTGATAGAAATGACGCTATGCCAATGTCGTCTCAGCAAACGATCATTTGCATTTAACGTTTCACCATTGAATTGATAGGTTTGTCCAAGATTAGATACTCTCTCGATAGAATTAAGTAGTTGATCGATACGCACAACTAAGACATCATTCCACTGATTATTGGTATTAATAGTTGCAGCGGATAAAAAACTATCCGCAGTCCCATCATTATTCGTATCGACGCCATAGGTTAGCTGTAAATTTTCGACACCATCAACAATAATAGACTCATTTCCGTTGATATCTTGAGTTGCTAGAGCAAAAATGGGGTCCCCATTGCGGTTGGTA
>JAUICE010000091.1 GCA_030428185.1 Gammaproteobacteria bacterium | reverse complement strand
ACCGATATTGACGCTGGTCATGGCCGCATAGAAACACGGTATGTCAGAGCTAGTATGGATATAGAATGGCTTAAGCAGCGTCATCATTGGCCTCATATTGAAAGTATCATTGCCGTTACTGCAACTGGAAATATTAAGGAAAAAGAGGCAATAGAAACGAGATATTTCATTAGTAGCTTAAAAACTAATGATGCCAAGAGGCTAGGCTTAGCTATCAGAGCGCATTGGGCCATTGAAAACGAGTTGCACTGGACGCTCGATGTTGCTTTTGATGAAGACCAAGCTAGAGCTCGCCTCGGAAATAGTGCTGCTAATATGGCAACGCTAAGACATATCGCCTTAAACCTTGCTAAATCTGAAAAAACAGCCAAAGTTGGTGTCAAAACAAAAAGACTTAAGGCTGGCTGGGATAACAACTACATGCTAAAAATGCTAGGGATTATTTAAGCGCGATTGCCCTATAACGCCTAACAGATGTTGTTATAGGCTTTGGCTAATATCCGGGGAACATACCGATGCTTTTAAATCAAAGCAACGGTAGTTTGGATATTTTGGCTTTTCATGGTCTTGCACTATAGTTAAAGCGCGCTGTAGAATCCTTATGATATTCTTGCTCACCCTTTAGTTGCCGATCACCTAAATCAATACGCGAGACGCTGATTAATTGCTTAATGAGCTGCACTCTTCTATCTAGGCTACCACCAGGCTTTTTAGCTATATCACTTAACGCATTATAAGTTGAGACAAGTCCTTCCACACTAAAATCACTAGAGCTTGTGAGGTTGTTGCCATCAATAATTTCTTTCACTTCATTTCTATGATGTCGACCACGATGAAAAAATCCAGCTTTAGAAAATATGCCTAGAACAGGACGATAACCACTATAATCTTCTAGTACTTTGAGAACTTGCTGTCGTAGTGGCTCCAATGGACTCTGCTCTTCGCCACTTTTGAGTACGTTGACTTTAGATAAAGATTCATAGCTTTTAGGAAAGTATGTCTCTTTTACTTCAATGCTGTTTTCATGCGAAGCTAGCTTTTCAGCTAAGATACCAAGAGCTGAGCAAAAAGGTTTAGAGTCATCAAGACTTTCTGTGATGCCAACATTGTCAATAGCATCTACTTTTACAAACTGACAGTCATCACCTAAATTATCAGCGTTAGCACGTAGAAACTCCTCTACCGTTTCATCCGTAACTGTTTTTTCGTGCTCAGGTAAATTAGCTTTAGAGCCAACGACGATAAACTTTGCATTAGATGCACTAGCCTTTGCTAACTCCAAAAAACGTTTTAGTTTCTTTAGGGAGTCAATACTGTCATAAGAAAAATTTAGGCAAATGATATGAGAATTTTTAAGATATACTGGCCATAAATTGGCAAATCTCTGCTGTCCCCCTATATCCCAAATTCTATAAAGTCCGTGAGGCTGGTCTTGAGAATAGAGATGAAAATCAATCCCCCAGAGTGTATTGATAACTATTATCGGTTTCTCCATTTACAAGCTGATTACACAGCGTGGTTTTACCTGTTTTTTCTGCGCCTATAATTGATACCTTTAAACGATCCTCTCCCATAATGTACTCCTATAACGCCTGGATGCTATAAAATATTATACAGCACCAACCTTAAATAAAGCTTAACTAGAGAAGACGGGCTCCCTGCTGAATAGCCTCAAATCTAAGCCCTTTAATAAAGCCTTAATAAGTTTTAGGTAAAATAGACGTTAAGATTAATTGCTAGGTTTTCTTTTATGCTTAAACTCATTGAATTTATTAGCTCCATGCTTGCTGAAAGATTAAAAGAGCCATTTGTATCCCAAGACTATAGTGAGCATGACAGAGTTGCTTTACTTAGAGGTCTAGAGCGGGCAACAACAAATGCTTTTGGTTTCAATGGATTAAGTAAACAACATATTTTAGAAACCTTTGCTGCAATGAAGCCGCTCACTAGAGAGAAAATGCTGTTACCGACGAGAAAGAGCCCTGTAGGAATTTATGCAACAAAAGACTCAATTTCTGTTTCTGGTCTAGATGCACTGCTCAATTGGGCCGAGAATAATAGCCAGGGTCATGGTCCTAGATTTGTATTAATCTCCGCTGCCCAGTACCAAGTCCATTTCAATAAGGTTACTTTACTTAGAGAGAAAGTTGGAGTGAAGGATAATACGGAACTTGCAAAACATCTTTATCAAAAGATTTACTATGAGGGGTTTATCATGCAGTTTGTTCCTCCTTTTGATAGTTTAAATTTCTTTCATGACTTAAGCCAACCTCCTTTTATGCTGGCCCAAACAGGTGCTTCTTTAGATTCAAAATATGGAGTCTATGACGTGGTTGCACCTAAGCTTGAGGAAATAATCGATATGTTTAACGAAATCCAGTCTCCAACAATTAACGATATCGCTAGGGTAGTTAAAAATCTCTTGACGCTACATCCTTTCTTGGATGGAAACGGGCGAACCTTTACACTCGGCATTTTAAATCAGTTATTGCTTAATAATGGCTTTGGTCTTTGCATAAAATTAGATCCACAGCTCATTCTTTTTAAGAGCTTAGGAGAATTTGTTGATAAAATTAAAGAAAATCTTATTTCGCTTTCAGACATACCGCAAGATATTTTGGAGGAATCTGCTATCCCTATTGTGAAAAAGACTACATCAATGAAAAAATTGAGATTGAGGCAGAAAAAAATCACACCACAATCTCTTGCTCATGCAATTTGGTTAACGGATGCTCCGCTTGAAAAAGAATTACTGCATGGCTCTATGTGGGCCAAGAAGAAATGTAAGTTTGAAAGTCGTGAAGATTTTATAAAAGAGACAAGACAGTGTTTAGAAAAATATAGCTACTTTGACGGACACCTTGCACCCTAAGGAAGGCGATATAGATTTTGACGTAACATACGCAGAGCCTCAATTGCTTTTAAATTAAAGTAATGGTAATTCAGCTATTTTGAATTGCTGTGTAAAGCGATGATTTTACAGTCTGGTATGATAGTCGAAGCTCATTGTAGTTTCTTCATGATATGCCTGTGCACAGAGTTGCTGCCCATCCAATTTAATACCCGAATTGATTCATTGCTTAATGAACTGTATTTTTCTATGTAGGCGCCCACTAGGCCTTTTATTGCTATATGCGAGACAGAGAGCCTCCTAATCAAAACGAGAAGCTGTCTGTTTTTTAACTACTGTTCTACAATCTATATATGTTTAACTTGGCTTTCTTATATCTTTGGAGCCTTTGACTGTGTTTGGTCGTCAGATCCAGCAGCTCTTGCGTCATCTTGACCGCGAAAAAATGTGGGGGATACCCCTGCTCCTCGTTTTTCTGAGCCATTTTTACTATGGTCTACTTGCGCTTCTAGCGATCGAGTAGTGCTCTGTAAAAGATTTTGTAAATCAGTATCTTCAGGATATAAGCTTTTAACTACTGACTCTACAGTCTCCCCTTCATTGTTAGATTTCGTTAAGAGATTAACAATTTCCTGCTGGAACTCTTCAGACATAGGCGCTAGAAATTCAAGAATCATAATAAATGCATCAACATTATATTTAGCTGCAAGCATTAACGCCGTCCAGCCATCTGTATTTTGCGTGTTAAACAATTCGAATATTTTTTCTGTTGGTAATGAGCTTATTAGCTCTAGAAGATGGTCCAAAGACTCAGGGTGATTGCGAGCAGCAAGCATTAACGCCGTCCGGCCACCTTTATTTTGCGTGTTTAACACTTTGAAAATTTTTTCTGCTGGCAATGAGCTTATTAACTCTAGAAGATGGTCTAAAGATTCAGGGTGATAGCGAGCAGCAAGCATTAACGCCGTCCAGCCATTTGAATTTTGCGTGTTTAACAATTTGAATATTTGTTGTGTTGGCAATGAGCTTATTAGCTCTAGAAGAGTGGCTAGCGCTTCAGGGTTATAATAAGCAGCAAGCATTAACGCCGTCCAGCCATGTGAATTTTGCGTGTTTAACACTTCGAATATTTGTTTTGTTGGTAATGAGCTTATTAGCTTTAGAAGAGGGCCTAAAGATTCAGGGTGATAGCGAACAGCAATCATCAGCACACTTTCATTATGATTGTTTGTAAGTAAAAGCTGCTGATGGAATAACTCTTCACTATCAACTCCCTCAAGTCCCTGTATAAAGGCGAGCATGGCATTTAGTGTACTAATGGAGCCTTGACGCGCGCACTGCATGAGTAGAGTTTCCTCTTGAGGGTTTCTCAACTCTAAAAATCCGACTAGAGCATCAGTTGGTGCTCCCCTTTCTTTTGACTGTTGTAGAGCAGAAAAAATCAAGGCTGCGTCAACTTGCTCACCAGCCTTTGAAAGTACCAGATATATGACCGATAACTCTATGAGGCCATCGTCATACAGCTTGAAAAGCTTATCAAGAATCTCCTTGCTTTCTACCTGCCTTAGCTTATCTGAAGCCATGAGTAAGTCAGATATTGATTTATCATCCACTTTTATGGCTAAAACCTCCTTTAACGCTTCGATGCTGTAGCGTTCAACAAGCAAGAAATAATTAGCTATATAGCTAAGGGTTTTAACCGGGCTGTCTGAGAGGGCTATTGCTTGATAAATATAGTTCCCGAGCATGTCTTTAGAAAGGATTGGCTCACCATCTTCATCCACTTCATCTCCTTTCCGTGAGTTATATTTAAAAATATTAAGCAATAAAGTAAGGTTTGCCTCCTTATAGTCTTTTGCAAGTGATAGGAAGGTATCTTCGTGTAGAAAAAAGATTTGCTCAATGCTTAAAGGCTCTCCCGAATGAAGTGTTTTAAGGAGCACGCCCTCTTCTTGAAGGCGCTCTACAAGCATCGAAACGACGCCGTACCAGTTGATTCCGAGAACCTCAAACGTCTCACTATCATACACAAGGAGCCTCGAGCGAAAATCAGTGCTCTCACTTTCTTTTACTCCCAGGTAGCGAACAATGATTGAGCAGAAGGCATCATAAGAATTAATATCATAGGAGCCCTCTAATACTAAGCCAGAATAGGCAGCACTGGTAGAAAGCTTTATCTGTAGAGTTTCCATTAGGTGTAATAGGATTTTTTGTGCAGTATAACCTTCAGAAAATTGCCGCTGAATTTCTTCTGTAATTATTTGAGGGTCAACTTCCGCACGATAAGTATCAGTAAGGTTGGGTTTAATAGATGGAGCCAGCTTTAAACTTTCCGCTTCGATTAGAACATCATTACGCAAGTGGACATTTAAACCTTGAGGTACCCTATGGCTATCAGCAAGATTTGCATGTACTGAGTCAAGAATGCTGTCACGCATTCTTTGTAGCTCAGCTAC